>NZ_JBFASK010000014.1:125569-130415 GCF_040677675.1 Streptomyces sp. NPDC053755
CCGGTCCGGGGCTCTGCGCCGGTCCGGGGCTCTGCGCCGGTCCGGGGCTCTGCGCCGGTCCGGGGCTCTGCGCCGCGGTCCCGGTGACCGCTTCGGAGTCCGGCGCCTTCTTCGGCCAGATCGCGTAGCTGAGCGCGATCAGACCGTGGATCCCGACCGCCCGCCAGGCGACGAGGATCCAGCCCCGCAGCGACTCCGTGTCGCCGGCGTCCCCGACGTACCAGGCGGCGATCAGCAGCAGCACCGACGCCACGGCCGCGCCCACGACGGAGCCCAGCCAGACCCTGCCCTCGTGGCGGGCGCGCGCCATGCCGTGGCGCGGCGGCCCCACCGGCGGCGGGGCGCCCCCGAAGCGGTGGGCGGCGTGCCCGTCGAGCCACTTCACGGTGCGGTGGCCGTGGCCGACGGTGTAGCCGATGTAGAGCGCGGCGAGGCCGTGCTTCCAGCTCGGATCCGCGCCGTTCTTCAGGTCGACGGCGGTGACGACGAGAAGCAGGACCTCCAGGAGCGGCTCGCACAGCAGCAGGGCGAGACCCGTGCGCGGCATCTTCAGCAGGTAGCGGGCGGCCAGGCCGGCGGCCAGCAGCACCCAGAAGCCGACCTCGCAGATCACGATCAGCGTGACGATCACGGTTCTCACCCTTTCGCGTCGGGACTCCTCCAGCGTCCCGTGGCATTCCGCCCGGATCGTCGTCGCCGATGACGACGTCCGGCTACATCGTTCGACGGAGGCGCGGATCGGCCCGCACGGCGAGGCCCGCGCTCCGCACGCCGTGTTGGATGGTGACGTGACCCTCCCCCGACCACACCGCGACGACCTTCTCATCGCGGCCGGCGGCCTCGCCGTCGGTCTGCTGATGTGGTCCTTCGGGCTGCACACCCAGACCGACCGGCCGATCACCGCCCGGTGGGCGACCCTGATCCCGCTCGCCGTCATGGCCGCGATGGCGACGGTCCGCCGCTCCTGCCCGCGAACAGCCCTGACCGTCGGCACGATCGCCCTGGTGGCGGACCAGTTCACCTACGGCAGCCTCGTCACCGCGCTGATGTTCACGGACCTCGTCTACGCCGCCGTGGTCTACGGCACGCCCCGCTCCGCCCGGCGCATCCCGTACACGACCGGCCTCATCACGGTCGGCGTGACGATCGGCTTCCTCGTCTGGTGGCAGAACGCGATCGCCCTGCTGGTCGGTCTGATCACCGGCATGGTCTCCTTCCTGCCCGCCGTCACCGGAGCGGTCGTCCGCAACCACCGACAGGCCGCCGACGCCGCCCGCCTCCGGGCGGAGCAGACGGCGCTGCTCGCCGAGATGGACCGCAGCCAGGCCGTCGTGGCCGAGCGCGCCCGGATGGCGCGGGAGCTGCACGACATGGTCGCCAACCACCTGTCCGCCATCGCGATCCATTCCACGGCCGCGCTGTCGCTGGACGACCCGGCCACCACCCGGCAGGCGCTGACCGTGATCCGGGAGAACAGCGTGGAGGGCCTCGCGGAGATGCGACGGCTGATCGGGCTGCTGCGGGACAGCAGCGGCGACGCGGAACCGGCGGCCGCGCCCACCCTGGACGGCCTGGACGCGCTGACGGCGCAGGCGGCTGCCAACGGGGAGACGAGCGGGCTGACGTTCGCGCTCGACGACACCCGGCCGCGGGAGGAGCCGGCGCTGCCGGCACCGGTCGAGCTCGCCGCGTACCGGATCGTGCAGGAGTCGCTGACCAACGCCCTCAAGCACGCGGCCCCCGGCGAGGTGCGGGTGGCGGTCGCCCGCCGCCCCGACGGCGCCCTGACGGTGGCCGTGGCCAGCGCGCTCGGCGGGCAGCCCGGACCCCGCGCCCCCGGTTCCGGGGCGGGTCTGGTGGGGATGCGGGAACGGGTGACGCTGCTGGGCGGGGCGTTCGAGGCCGGTCCGGTGACGTCGGACGACGGACGGAAAGAATGGCTGGTGCGGGCGGTCCTGCCCATCGGTACGAGCGACAAGGAGCCGTCGGCATGGTACGGGTGATCGTGGCCGAGGATCAGAGCGCGGTCCGGGCGGGACTGGTCCTGATCCTGGGCAGCGCACCGGACATCGAGGTCGTCGGCGAGGCGGCGGACGGTGAGCGCGCGGTGGAGCTGGCCCGCGAGCTCCGCCCCGACGTCGTCCTGATGGACGTGCAGATGCCGCGGATGGACGGCGTGACGGCGACGGGTCTCGTGGTCTCCGAGGGACTCGCCGACGTGCTGGTCCTGACCACCTTCGACCTGGACGCGTACGTCTTCGGGGCGCTGCGTGCCGGGGCGGCGGGCTTCCTCCTGAAGAACACCGACGCGAAGGACCTGATCGACGCGGTCCGGACGGTGGCCCGCGGCGAGGGGACGATCGCGCCCGCGGTCACCCGGCGGCTGATCGCCGAGTTCGCGGCGCCGAGCCGCCCGGTCCGTACGCCGGGCGGAGCCGATCCCGCCGTCCTCGACGTGCTCACCCCCCGGGAGCGGGAGGTGCTGTCGACGCTCGGCGACGGTCTGTCGAACGCGGAGATCGCCGTGCGTCTCGACATGGCGGAGGCGACCGTGAAGACGCACGTCAGCAAGGTGCTGAACAAGCTCGGACTGCGCAGCCGGGTTCAAGCAGCCGTTCTGGCGCAGGAGTTGGGCGTCTGACGCGGAGCCGGTCCGCCAACCGGTGCGGAGCCGGCTCCCCCACCTCGACTTTGGTCTGGACCTCTTGACGGTTGGTCCAGACCTTTCTACGCTCGCGGGGCGCGCGCACCTTTCACGGACCACCCCCAGATTGTCCGTCCGCAACTTGAGGAGCACCGTTGAGCACTCAAGCACCGACGCGCAGAACAGGGCTCAGACACCGGGCAGCCGCCGGTCTGACCGCCCTGATCCTGCCCCTGGCCGCCATGGTCGGCCTCGCCACACCCGCCGAGGCAGCCGCAGCGGCCACCGCCACGTACACCAAGGCCTCCGACTGGGGCTCCGGCTTCGAGGGCAGGTGGACGGTGAAGAACACCGGCACCACCACCCTCTCCTCCTGGACCGTCGAGTGGGACTTCCCCGCCGGCACCTCCGTCACCTCCGCCTGGGACGCCACCGTCACCGGCTCCGGCACCCACTGGACCGCCAAGAACGTCGGCTGGAACGGAACCCTCGCCCCCGGCGCCTCCGTCTCCTTCGGCTTCAACGGCACCGGCACCGGCGCCCCCAGCGGCTGCAAGATCAACGGCGCCTCCTGCGACGGGTCGACCCAGCCCGGCGACAGCGCGCCCTCGGCCCCCGGCACCCCGGTCGCCTCCGACATCACCAACACCTCGGTGAAGCTGACCTGGGGCGCCGCCACCGACGACAAGGGCGTCAAGAACTACGACGTCCTGCGCGACGGCACGAAGGTCGCCACGGTCACCGGACTCACCTACACCAACACCGGTCTGACCGCCGGCACCGACTACAGCTACACGGTCGTCGCCCGCGACACCATCGACCAGACCGGCCCGGCCAGCGGCCCGGCGAGCGTCCGCACCACGGGCGGCGGCGACGGCGGCAACCCGGGCTCCACGGTCAAGATGGGTTACTTCACCAACTGGGGCGTCTACGGCCGTAACTACCACGTCAAGAACATCGTGACGTCAGGCTCCGCGTCCAAGATCACGCACATCAACTACGCCTTCGGGAACGTCACCGGCGGCAAGTGCACGATCGGCGACGCCTACGCCGACTACGACAAGGCCTACACGGCCGACCAGTCCGTCGACGGTGTCGCCGACACCTGGGACCAGCCCCTGCGCGGCAACTTCAACCAGCTGCGCAAGCTGAAGAAGGCGTACCCGAACATCAAGGTGCTGTGGTCCTTCGGCGGCTGGACCTGGTCCGGCGGCTTCGGCCAGGCCGTGCAGAACCCGACCGCCTTCGCGCAGTCCTGCTACGACCTGATCGAGGACCCGCGCTGGGCCGACGTCTTCGACGGCATCGACCTGGACTGGGAGTACCCGAACGCCTGCGGTCTGTCCTGCGACACCAGCGGCCCGGCCGCCTTCAAGAACATGATGCAGGCCATGCGCGCCAAGTTCGGCGCGAACTACCTGGTCACGGCGGCCGTCACGGCCGACGCCTCCTCCGGCGGCAAGATCGACGCCGCCGACTACGGCGGCGCCGCGCCGTACATGAACTGGTTCAACGTCATGACGTACGACTTCTTCGGCGCCTGGGCGGCGAAGGGCCCGACGGCCCCGCACTCCCCGCTGACCTCCTACGCCGGCATCCCCCAGGCGGGCTTCAACTCCGCCGAGGCGATCGCCAAGTTCAAGGCGAAGGGCGTCCCGGCGAACAAGCTGCTCCTCGGCATCGGCTTCTACGGCCGGGGCTGGACCGGCGTCACCCAGTCCGCCCCGGGCGGCACGGCCACGGGCCCGGCGGCCGGAACGTACGAGCAGGGCATCGAGGACTACAAGGTCCTCAAGAGCTCCTGCCCGGCCACCGGCACGGTCGCCGGAACGGCGTACGCGCACTGCGGCACCAACTGGTGGAGCTACGACACCCCGGCCACGGTCACGTCCAAGATGTCCTGGGCCAAGAACCAGGGCCTGGGCGGCGCGTTCTTCTGGGAGTTCAGCGGTGACACCGGCAACGGCGAACTCGTCGGCGCCATCAACAGCGGACTGAACTAGCGGACGTCCGGTGGATCGGGGCCACGGCCCGGATCCACCGGACAGCCCGACGAAACGCGGCGGGGACGGTGCAGCACACCGTCCCCGCCGTCGTCGTTCCCGCAAGGCCGATCAGGCCACCTTCGCCCTCCCCCCAGACTCCGTCCGGGGGGACCCCCACCCAGCGGGGGCCGATCAGGCCACCTTCACCCTCCCCCAG
>NZ_JBFASK010000014.1:130513-155521 GCF_040677675.1 Streptomyces sp. NPDC053755
AGACTCCGTCCGGGGGGACCCCCACCCAGCGGGGGCCGATCAGGCCACATTCACCCTCCCCCAGACTCCGTCCGGGGGGACCCCCACCCAGCGGGGGCCGATCAGGCCACATTCACCCGCTGGCCGGGCGGGGCCGCCTCGAGCCAGGCGAGGAAGCCGGTCAGCGCGTCCTCGCTCATCGCCAGCTCCAGACGGGTCCCCCGGTGCATACAGCCCTGGATCACCGCGTCGGAGAGCAGCGCCAGCTCCTCCTCGCCCTCGGGCATCCGGCGCTCCAGGACCTCGATGGCCGAGCGCTCCAGGACCCTGCGCGGGCGGGGGGCGTAAGAGAAGACACGGAACCAGGCGACCTGGTCGCCGCTGTAACGGGCGACGCCGTACACCCAGCCCTTGCCGGACGGGTCCGGTTCCTCGGGAACGTTCCAGCGCAGCGAACAGTCGAAGGTGCCGCCGGCCTTCTGGATCAGCCTGCGCCGCAGACCGAAGACGAAGAGCCCGATCACCACCAGTGCGACGACCAGGCCGCCCAGGAGCAGAGCGAGGAACATCTTCACCGACCTCCTCGCTGCGTCCCGTTCCCGAATACAACCAGTATCTGCATCGCCTCAGCCGCGACACGGTCTGGAAGATTCCAGCCGTGCCGCGGCTGAGGGCACAACTCTCGGCGGCGGTCCGTCAGTGGACCGCTACCGCGCGCAGCCGGACATCGGCGCGACGCTCGGCGGCGGCGTCCGAATCCGACTTGGCGCGCTCCAGCGCGCGCTCGGCGCGCTGGGCGTCGATCTCGTCCGCCAGCTCGGCGATCTCCGCGAGCAGAGACAGCTTGTCGTCGGCGAACGAGATGAATCCACCGTGCACGGCGGCGACGACAGTGCTGCCCTCGCTCGTACGGATGGTCACCGGGCCCGACTCCAGCACACCGAGCAGCGGCTGGTGGCCGGGCATGACGCCGATGTCGCCGGAGGTGGTACGCGCGATGACCAAGGTGGCCTCGCCGGACCAGACACTCCGGTCCGCGGCGACCAGCTCGACGTGCAGCTCAGCAGCCAAGGGTGGCTCCTCGGGTCACCACCCGGCGGTCGTGCCGGGTGTTGGGGTCAATTCTAGGGGGCGTGACGAGGGGGGCGGGCACACCCGCCCCCCTCGGAGAGCACGGGGCTCAGGAGACGCCGAGCTCCTTGGCGTTGGCCTTGAGGTCCTCGAGGCCACCGCACATGAAGAACGCCTGCTCGGGGAAGTGGTCGTACTCACCGTCGCAGATCGCGTTGAACGCGGCGATCGACTCGTCGAGCGGAACGTCCGAACCGTCCACACCGGTGAACTGCTTCGCCGCGTGGGTGTTCTGGGACAGGAAGCGCTCGACACGCCGGGCGCGGTGGACAACGAGCTTGTCCTCCTCGCTCAGCTCGTCGATACCGAGGATCGCGATGATGTCCTGGAGGTCCTTGTACTTCTGCAGGATCCCCTTGACGCGCGTGGCGGCGTCGTAGTGCTCCTGCGTGATGTAGCGCGGGTCCAGGATCCGGGACGTGGAGTCCAGCGGGTCCACGGCCGGGTAGATGCCCTTCTCGGAGATCGGACGGGAGAGAACCGTCGTCGCGTCGAGGTGGGCGAAGGTGGTGGCCGGGGCCGGGTCGGTCAGGTCGTCCGCGGGGACGTAGATCGCCTGCATCGAGGTGATCGAGTGACCACGGGTCGAGGTGATGCGCTCCTGGAGGAGACCCATCTCGTCGGCCAGGTTCGGCTGGTAACCCACCGCGGAGGGCATACGGCCGAGCAGGGTCGACACCTCGGAGCCCGCCTGCGTGAAGCGGAAGATGTTGTCGATGAAGAACAGCACGTCCTGCTTCTGCACATCGCGGAAGTACTCCGCCATGGTCAGACCGGCCAGGGCGACGCGCAGACGGGTGCCCGGGGGCTCGTCCATCTGGCCGAAGACCAGCGCGGTCTTGTCGAGAACGCCGGCCTCCTCCATCTCGACCATGAGGTCGTTGCCCTCACGGGTGCGCTCGCCGACGCCCGCGAAGACGGAGACACCGTCGTGCAGCTTGGCCACACGGACGATCATTTCCTGGATCAGAACGGTCTTGCCGACACCGGCGCCACCGAACAGACCGATCTTTCCACCCTTGACGTACGGGGTGAGAAGGTCGACGACCTTCAGGCCGGTCTCGAACATCTCGGTCTTCGACTCGAGCTGGTCGAACGCCGGGGCCTTGCGGTGGATCGCCCAGCGGGGGGCGTCGGCCACCGTGGAGGCCTCGTCGTTCAGCACCTGACCGAGCGTGTTGAACACGCGGCCCTTGGTGACGTCGCCGACCGGCACCGTGATGCCGTCGCCGGTGTCCACCACGGGGGCCTGGCGGACCAGACCGTCGGTGGGCTGCATGGAGATGGTGCGGACGACGCCGTCACCGAGGTGCTGGGCGACCTCGAGGGTCAGCGTCTTGGTCGCGCCCTCCACGGCCGGGTCCGGAACCTCGACGTGCAGCGCGTTGTAGATCTCCGGCATCGCGTCGACGGGGAACTCCACGTCGACGACCGGGCCGATGACCCGGGCGACGCGGCCCGTGGCGGCGGCCGTCTCAACAGTGGTCGTCATTACTTGTCACTCCCCGCGGTCGCGTCGGCCAGGGCTGCGGAGCCACCGACGATCTCGCTGATTTCCTGGGTGATTTCGGCCTGTCGGGCCGCGTTGGCAAGTCGGGAGAGGTTGTTGATCAAGTCTCCCGCGTTGTCGGTCGCCGACTTCATCGCACGGCGCGTGGCGGCGTGCTTGGAGGCAGCCGACTGGAGCAGTGCGTTGTAGATCCGGCTCTCGACGTAGCGCGGCAGGAGGGCGTCGAGGACGTCCTCCGCCGACGGCTCGAAGTCGTACAGGGGACGGAGCGTGTCCGACTCGCCCGCCTCCTTCGCCACCTCGTCGAGGCTGAGGGGCAGCAGCCGGGCCTCGACCGCCGTCTGCGTCATCATCGAGACGAACTCGGTGTAGACGATGTGGAGCTCGTCCACGCCGCCCTCGGCGGTGTCCTTCTCGATCGCCTCGATCAGCGGGGCCGCGATCTTCTTGGCGTCCGCGTACTCGGGCTGGTCCGTGAAACCGGTCCACGAGTCGGCCAGCTTGCGCTCACGGAAGTTGTAGTGCGCGATGCCACGGCGGCCGACGACGTAGATGTCGACCTCGCGTCCCTCGCTCTCCAGCTTCCTCGTGAGCTGCTCCGCCGCCTTGATGGCGTTGGAGTTGAAGGCACCGGCCAGACCACGGTCGCTCGAGAGGAGCAGGACCGCGGCGCGGGTCGGGTTCTCCACCTCGGTGGTCAGCGAGTGCTTGTCGTTCGCACCCGTGGCCACCGCCGTGACCGCGCGCGTCAGCTCGGTCGCGTACGGAGTCGAGGCCTGCACCTTGCGCTGCGCCTTGACGACACGCGAGGCGGCGATCATCTCCATCGCCTTGGTGATCTTCTTCGTCGCGGTGACGGATTTGATGCGACGCTTGTAGACCCGGAGCTGCGCTCCCATGAGTCAGGTCCCTTCCGTCGTCACTTCGAGACGTTGACGGCAGCGGAAGCGTCGTCGCCCAGCAGCTTGCCGTCAGAGGTCTCGAACTGCTTCTTGAACTCCGCGATGGCGTCACCGACGGACTGCAGGGTGTCGTCCGACATCTTGCCGCCCTCTCGGATGGAGGTCATGAGACCCGAGTGGTTCTGGCGGAGGTACGCCAGGAGCTCGGCCTCGAAGCGGCGGATGTCGTTGACCGGGACGTCGTCCATCTTGCCGGTGGTGCCGGCCCAGACGGAGACGACCTGGTTCTCGGTGGGCATCGGCTGGTACTGAGCCTGCTTGAGCAGCTCGACCATGCGCTGGCCACGCTCCAGCTGCGCCTTCGACGCGGCGTCCAGGTCGGAACCGAAGGCGGCGAACGCCTCCAGCTCACGGAACTGGGCCAGGTCCACACGGAGGCGACCGGAGATCTGCTTCATCGCCTTGTGCTGGGCGGAGCCACCGACACGCGAGACCGAGATACCGACGTTCAGAGCCGGACGCTGGCCGGCGTTGAACAGGTCGGACTCCAGGAAGCACTGGCCGTCGGTGATGGAGATGACGTTGGTCGGGATGAACGCCGACACGTCGTTCGCCTTGGTCTCGACGATCGGCAGACCGGTCATCGAACCGGCACCCAGCTCGTCCGAGAGCTTCGCGCAGCGCTCGAGGAGACGCGAGTGCAGGTAGAAGACGTCACCCGGGTAGGCCTCACGGCCCGGCGGGCGGCGCAGCAGCAGCGACACGGCGCGGTAGGCGTCGGCCTGCTTCGACAGGTCGTCGAAGACGATCAGGACGTGCTTGCCCTGGTACATCCAGTGCTGGCCGATGGCGGAGCCGGTGTACGGCGCCAGGTACTTGAAGCCGGCCGGGTCGGACGCCGGGGCGGCGACGATCGTCGTGTACTCGAGCGCACCGGCCTCTTCCAGGGCGCCGCGAACGGACGCGATGGTCGAGCCCTTCTGGCCGACGGCGACGTAGATGCAGCGGACCTGCTTGTTCACGTCGCCCGAGCGCCAGTTGTCACGCTGGTTGATGATCGTGTCGACGCACAGCGCGGTCTTGCCGGTCTGGCGGTCGCCGATGATCAGCTGACGCTGACCGCGGCCGACCGGCGTCATGGCGTCGACGGCCTTGTAGCCGGTCTCCATCGGCTCGTGCACCGACTTACGGGCCATAACGCCCGGGGCCTGCAGCTCGAGGGCGCGGCGGCCCTCGGTCGCGATCTCGCCGAGGCCGTCGATCGGGTTGCCGAGCGGGTCGACAACGCGGCCGAGGTAACCCTCGCCGACACCGACGGAGAGGACCTCACCGGTGCGCTGCACCGGCTGTCCCTCCTCGATACCGCTGAACTCGCCGAGGACGATCGCACCGATCTCGCGCTCCTCGAGGTTGAGGGCGAGACCGAGGGTGCCGTCCTCGAACTTCAGCAGCTCGTTCGCCATGGCCGAGGGCAGACCCTCGACCTTGGCAATGCCGTCGCCGGCCAGGCTGACCGTTCCGACCTCCTCGCGCGAGGCCGCGTCCGGCTGGTACGACTGGACAAAGTTCTCCAGCGCGTCCCGGATCTCCTCCGGCCGGATCGTGAGCTCCGCCATCTGGGTTCCCTGCTCTCCTTGTTGGGCCCGAAGTTTCTTTGGGGGTCTGGGGGCCGACCCCCAGGAATCTTCTGCAATCTCTGCACGGCCCAACCGGGCCGCTGGTCATGCTTGTCGTGTTGGTGGCTGAGTCAGCCGGCCAGTCGTCGGGTCGCCTCGTCGAGGCGCTCCGCGATGGTCCCGTTGATGACCTCGTCACCCACCTGCACCGTGATCCCGCCGAGGACCGAGGGGTCCACGTCGAGGTTCAGGTGCATCTGGCGGCCGTACAGCTTCGCCAGTACGGCACCAAGGCGCTGCTTCTGCTGGTCGGTCATCGGCACCGCCGAGGTGACGACGGCGACCATCCGGTTCCGGCGCGCCGCGGCGAGCTTGGAGAGGGACTCGAGTCCCGCTTCCAGGCTACGTCCCCGGGGCTGGGTCACGAGACGGACGACCAGGCGCTCGGTGACCGGGTTGGCCTTGCCGCCGAGCAGGCTGCGCAGCAGCTCGCTCTTGGCGGTCGCCGAGGCGGCCTTGTCGGTCAGCGCCGAGCGCAGCTCGGTGCTGGAGGTGACGATCCGGCCGAACCGGAACAGCTCGTCCTCCACGTCGTCCAGCGCACCGGCCTGCTGCGCCGCGGTGAGGTCGGCGATGTTCGCCAGCTCCTCGACCGAGTCGACCAGGTCACGCGACCGCGACCAGCGGGAGCGCACCATGCCGTACACCAGGTCGACGGTCTCGCCGCCCACCTGACCGCCGAGCAGTCGCCGGGCGAGCTCGGCCTTGGCCTCGCCCGCCTGCGCCGGGTCGGTCAGGACCCGACGCAGCGACACCTCGCGGTCCAGCAGCGCGGTGACGGCGGCCAGCTCGCCCGAGAGCTTCGCCGCGTCGACCGAGGTGTTGTCGGTCAGCGCGTCGAGGGACTCGCGTGCGGCGGCCAGTGCCTCGCGGCTCGCTCCGTTCATCGGACGGCCTCGGCCTTCTCCTCGAGCTCGTCGAGGAAGCGGTCGATCGTGCGGCTCTGGCGGGCGTGGTCCTCGAGGGACTCGCCGACCAGCTTGCCGGCCAGGTCGGTGGCGAGCTTGCCCACGTCCTGACGCAGCGAGGTCGCCGCGGCCTTGCGGTCGGCCTCGATCTGCGTGTGACCGGCCGCGATGATCTCCTCGCGCTGGCGCTGGCCTTCCGCCTTCATCTCCTGGATGATCGCGGTGCCCTGCTCCGTCGCCTCCTGGCGAAGACGCGCGGCCTCATGGCGGGCCTCGGCGAGCTGAGCCTTGTACTGCTCCAGCACGCTCTGGGCCTCGATCTGGGCCGACTCGGCCTTCTCGATGCCACCCTCGATGGCCTCGCGACGCTGCTCCAGAACCTTGTTGATGTTCGGGAGGAGCTTCTTGGCGAGGAAGCCGAAGACGATGACGAAGGCGATCAGGCCGATGACGAGCTCGTCGAGATGCGGGATCAGAGGAGGCTGGGGCTCCTCCGCCTGCGCAAGAAGCAGAGCGTTCACATCAGTGCCTTCCGTAAAAAGATCTGGGCTGTCGGTCCGGCTTACTGGTAGACGAAGCCCATGACGATGCCGATGAGGGCGAGCGCCTCACAGAAGGCGAAGCCCATGATCTGGTTGGTGCGGATCAGACCGGCGGCCTCGGGCTGGCGGGCGAGGGCCTGCGTGCCGTTACCGAAGATGATGCCGACGCCGACGCCGGGGCCGATCGCGGCGAGGCCGTAGCCGATCGAGGCGACGTTGCCGACGACGTTCTCCTTGGCGGAGGCCGCGAGGTTGACCATGTCGAGAGCAGCGGACATGCCGTTACTTCCTTCTCTTTCAATGACCCGGTGGGGGTTGGCCACCGGACGACTGTTGGATTGGGGGTGTAGCTGTATCCCGGGCGGGAGTGGCTCAGTGGTGCTCGGCGAGCGCGCCCTGGACGTAGCTGCAGGCCAGGAGGACGAAGACGTACGCCTGGACGGCCTGGATGAAGAGCTCGAAGGCCGTCATCACGAGGACCATCACGAACGAGGCGCCGGCGTAGACGAAGCCCAGGCCGTTCATGAGGTACCAGGTGGCCAGCGAGAACATCACGATCAGCAGGTGACCGGCGAACATGTTCGCGAACAGTCGGACCGCGTGCGTGAAGGGCCGGATGATCAGGTTCGAGAAGAACTCGAGGACGACGACCATGGGAAGGATCGCGCCGAGCGACTTGTCGTAACCGACGATGTTCTTCCACCCGCCGACGAAGCCGTGCTTCTTGAAGGTCAGCGAGATCCACATGACGTACACGATCAGCGCGAGACCGGCCGGGAAGGCGATCAGCGAGGTGACCGGGAACTGGGCGAGCGGAATGATCGACCAGAGGTTCATGATCCAGACGAAGAAGAACAGCGACACCATGAAGGGGACGTACTTCTCGCCGTCCTTCTTGCCGATGATCTCGTAGACGATGCCGCGGCGGACGAAGTCGTAACCGGCCTCGCCGACCATCTGCATCTTGCCGGGGATCAGCTTGGGCTTATTGAAGGCGGCCCAGAAGAACCCGACGACCACGATGGAGCCGAGGAGGGCGAGCAGCATCGGCTTGGTGATGTCGATGCCCCCCACCGTCGCGATGGGCTCGTACATGAACGTGTGCAGGCCCGGCGCCGGGAAGCCGCATCCACTGAAGATGTGGCAATCCGGGTCGAAGGCAAGCGTCTGGTCAGCACTCACCGCGGGCTCCTTCAGCGTGGCGCATAGGTACGGCAACCTCGTTGTGTCGGCGCGGCACGCAGCCGCGGGTCGGCACTGGACTGGTGGTCTTACGGATAAGGGGGCGGCGGTTCGGCATCGTGCCTCGCGCTGGGACAGGCGTCAGCTCGGATGCCCGCGCCCGCAGTGCCGCAGTTGGCACCGGACGATAGCAGGAAGCCGAACGCGCCTTTATCCCGGCCCTACCCCTCACTGCGACGACCCCGGCTTCTTGGGGTCGTCGATGTACATGATCTTGGCCTTCATGTACGCACGCGCCTGCGCGGCGATCCACACGAGGGTCGACGCGAGCAGGGTGAAGGCGAAGGCCTTGAAGTCGAAGAACGTCGTGTTCTTCAGCATCAGCATCAGCACGAAGAGCAGCAGCAGCTGGGTCGTGTAGAGCAGGAGTCCCATCGCCTGGAACAGGTGGGGGTACGACTTGGCCGTCCGCTGGAGCACGACGAGCCCGATCCCCATGAAGGCGATCACGACCGCGCAGCCGATGACGGCGCCGATCGCGCCCTTGCCGCCGGCGACCACACCGCTGATGACCGCGGCGATGGCGCCGGTGGCAGCAGCGGGGATGGCAGCTGACAGAAGGATGCGTGCGTCGTTGGACGGCATGGCGGTGTCTCCGCATTGCTGGTGGGGGCGATGGTGTCGTCAGGGACGAGCGTATGCCCGGTCCGAGGTGTGTCTCGGGGCCAAGAGACCGTCGCACTACGGTCTTTCGGCACTGTCGCCGGGTCTCGTGAACCGTATCACAAACTATTTGAATAGGTCTTTACTCATGGGGTGTGCGGACTGTCACACATGAGAGTTAACGCGCGCGTGTGTGCAGCGCGCGAAGGGTACTTGTCTGGTATTGGCCGCGGATGCGACGTTCGTCAACTCGGCGTTCCGGCCTTACGCCGGTCGGTGAAGCGCGAACGGTGGCCGATGGCGGTGGCCCCGTTGACGCCCGCCGGGACCGGCACGCGTTCGGACGGAGCCTCCGGCGACGACGGGGCCGTCTCCCCGGCCGCGTGAACGGAGACCGGCGGGACGGCTTCCATGCGCGGCACCGCACGGCGCCGGTAGCGCGGCGGGACGAACGACTCCGCCCAGCGCGGGGCGCGCGGGGTGAAGCGCGGGAGCAGCAGCAGGACCAGTCCGATCGCGCTCAGCAGCACGACGGTCAGGACGATCCACATCGACGTCGAGTGCACCGAGTACGCCAGCGTCCCGAAGGCGATCAGCGCCGACCAGAAGTACATGATCAGGACGGCCCGGCTGTGCGAGTGCCCGATCTCGAGGAGCCGGTGGTGCAGGTGCCCGCGGTCGGCCGCGAACGGCGACTGCCCGTTCCAGGTGCGGCGGACGATGGCCAGGACCAGGTCGGCCATCGGGATCGCGATGATCGTCAGCGGCAGGACGAGCGGGATGAAGACCGGCAGGGCGGCGTGGGTGGCCTGCCGGGTGGAACCCTCGAAGATCTTCAGCGCGTCCGGGTCCACCTGGCCCGTGATCGAGATCGCCGAGGCCGCCAGGATCAGGCCGATCAGCATCGAACCGGAATCGCCCATGAAGATCCGCGCCGGATGCATGTTGTGCGGCAGGAAGCCCAGGCACATGCCCATGAGGATGGCGGCGAAGAGCGTCGCGGGGGCTGCCGCCTCGATCGTGTAGCCGTACCAGAGCCGGTACGCGTACAGGAAGAAGGCGGCGGCGGCGATGCAGACCATGCCGGCGGCGAGCCCGTCCAGGCCGTCCACGAAGTTCACGGCGTTGATGGTCAGGACTACCAGGGCGACCGTCAGCAGCGTTCCCTGTCCCCGGGTGAGGGCGACGGTCCCGACACCGGGGATGGGCAGCCACAGGATCGTCAGACCCTGGATCACCATCACGCCCGCCGAGATCATCTGCGCGCCCAGCTTGATCAGCGCGTCCAGCTCGAACTTGTCGTCGAGGACACCGATCAGCCAGATCAGGGCGGCGCCCGAGAGCAGTGCGCGCGGCTCGTTGGAGAGCTCGAAGACACTGTTCAGGTTCTGCAGGTGGTCCGCGACGAGCAGTCCGGCGCACAGCCCGAAGAACATGGCGATGCCACCGAGCCGCGGAGTCGGTTCTCGGTGTACGTCGCGGGCGCGGATCTCCGGCATCGCCCCGGTCGCGATGGCGAACTTCCGCACCGGACCGGTGAGCAGATAGGTCACCGCGGCCGTGACACAGAGCGTCAGCAGGTAATCACGCACGGGCTGCCCCACAGGAATCGCTGGCCATCTCAGCCCCACACCCTAGCCGGGCTGTCCCTGTGCTTGAGGACATCGGGGGCCGCGGGATGGTTGCGGTCCGCTCTCCCTCACCGTCCATACGGGGGAAATCGCCCGGCGAGGTCGCGGATCTCCGCGCGTACCCGGGCCGTTTCCGCGGGGTCGTCGCGCAGCGCGGCGGTGAACAGCCCGGCGATCCGGGTCATCTCCGCGCCGCCCATCCCCTGCGTGGTCACGGCGGCGGTGCCCAGGCGGATCCCGCGGCCCTCCCCGTACGGCAGGGCGCAGGTGTCGAGGACCACACCGGCGGCGGCGAGCCGCGTCCGGGCGGTGGGGCCGTCGACGCCGAGGGGTGCCGGGTCGGCGGTGATCAGGTGGGTGTCGGTGCCCCCGGTGGTGACGGCGAAGCCCTCGGAGGCGAGCGCGTCGGCGAGGACGCGGGCGTGCGCGACCACCCGGTGGGCGTACGCGGCGAAGGGGGGCGCCGCCGCCTCGCCGAAGGCGACGGCCTTCGCGGCGATGGTGTGCATCTGCGCGCCGCCCTGCGTGAAGGGGAACACGGCCCGGTCGACGCGGCCGGCCAGTTCCTCGCCGCAGAGGATCATGCCGCCGCGCGGGCCCCGCAGCACCTTGTGGGTGGTGGCGCAGACGACATCGGCGTACGGCACCGGGTTGGGGGCCGCTCCCCCGGCGATCAGGCCCATGGGGTGGGCGGTGTCGGCGATGAGATAGGCGCCGACCTCGTCGGCGATGGCCCGGAAGACGGCGTAGTCGAGGTGGCGGGGGTACGAGATCGAGCCGCAGACGATCGCCTTGGGGCTGTGGTGGCGGGCGAGGGCGGCCACCTGCTCGTAGTCGACGAGGCCCGTCTCGGCGTCGACGCCGTACGGCACGAAGTCGAACCAGCGGCCGGAGAAGTTGGCGGGCGAGCCGTGGGTGAGGTGCCCGCCGTGGGCGAGGCCCATGGCGAGGACGGTGTCACCGGGGCGCAGCAGGGCGGCGTAGGCGGCCAGCACGGCCGAGGAACCGGAGTGCGCCTGGACGTTGGCGTGTTCGGCGCCGAAGAGGGCCTTGGCCCGCTCGACGGCGATCCGCTCGGCGGCGTCGGCGAACTCGCAGCCGCCGTGGTGGCGGGCGCCGGGGTAGCCCTCGGCGTACTTGTTGGCGAGCGGGGAGCCGAGCGCGGCGAGGACGGCCGGCGAGGTGAAGTTCTCGGCGGCGATGAGCTGCAGCCCGTCGGCCTGCCGGCGCACCTCCCCGAGCAGCACGTCGGCGATCTCCGGGTCCTGCCGGCGCAGGACGTCGAGATCCTCTTCGGGGGGAGCGGTGACCGGCATCTGTGGCTCCAGGCGCGGGGGCTGGGCTTCAGCTCCAATGTAGGCGCGTCGGGCCGTGTTCGCCCGGTGTTCACCCCCGCCTGGGCCGTCCGGCCCAAGGCCCCTCGCACCCGGTCGCCTCACGGGCGCCGCGGGCGGTCCCCAGGCCTCCCCCGCGCGCCCGCCCGCCCGGTCCGGGGGCGGTCGGGTCAGCGTCGCGCCGGTACGCCCGTCAGCGCCGTCACCACGGGATCCAGCGCGGTGTTGATCTCGTCGCCGATCGAGCGGAAGAACGTGATCGGGGCGCCGTACGGGTCGTTGACCTCGTCCGCCTCCACGTTGGGCGCCAGCAGCCACCCGCGGAGAGCCGCCGCCGCGCGCACCAGCGCACGCGCCCGCTCGACCATGCCCTCGCTGAGCGGGTCCGGCAGCGTGGCCGGGTCTATCGCCCGCACCAGACGGGTGAACTCCTTCAGCGTGAAGGTGCGCAGCCCCGCCGAGTGGCCCATCGAGATGACCTGCGCGCGGTGGTCCCGGGTCGCCGTCAGGACCAGGTCCGCGCGGATCACGTGCTCGTCGAGGAGCTCGCGGCCCACGAAGCCGGTGGCGTCCGCGCCGAAGTCGGCGAGGACCAGCTCCGCGTTGGCCTCCATCGGGGCCCCCTCGTGGCCCCAGGTACCCGCGCTCTCCACGATCAGGCCGCCGCCCCGGGGGTCGCCCAGGCGGTCGCACAGGGCATGGCGAGTCAGCCGCTCGGTGATCGGCGAGCGGCAGACGTTGCCGGTGCTGACGTGGAGAATGCGGAAGGAAGTGCTCTCGTGCCCCGCTATGCCACGCCCCTCAGGGGCGGTCAATTGGCCACCTCGAGGTCGGGTACGACCTTGCGGAGCTCCTCCGGCGACAGCGCGCCCTGGCGCAGCAGCACCGGGACCTTGCCCGTCACGTCGACGATCGACGACGGCACGATGCCGGGCGTGGGCCCGCCGTCGAGGTAGACCGACACCGAGTCGCCCAGCATCTCCTGCGCCGCGTCGCAGTCCTCCGGAGAGGGGTGTCCCGTCAGGTTCGCCGACGACACGGCCATCGGGCCGACCTCGGTCAGCAGCTCGATCGCGACGGGGTGCAGCGGCATGCGGATCGCGACGGTGCCACGGGTGTCCCCCAGATCCCACTGGAGCGACGGCTGGTGGCGCGCGACCAGCGTCAGCGCGCCCGGCCAGAACGCGTCGACGAGCTCCCACGCCTGCTCGGAGAAGTCCGTGACGAGGCCGTGCAGGGTGTTCGGGGAGCCGATGAGCACAGGCGTGGGCATGTTCCGGCCGCGGCCCTTGGCCGCGAGCAGGTCCGCGACGGCCTCCGAGCTGAAGGCGTCCGCACCGATGCCGTAGACGGTGTCGGTGGGCAGCACGACCAGCTCGCCGCGGCGGACGGCGGACGCGGCCTCGCGCAGCCCGGTGACTCGGTCGGTCGCCTCGTTGCAGTCGTATCGCCGAGCCATTACTCGCCTGCCTCCTCTTTCGTGGTCACTCGGTTCGCCGCCGGGGCGCCGCTGCGCCCGGGAGCGGCGGACGTCCTCGTCCCGTACGAGGGCGTCATGGCATCGCCTTGCGGGCGGTCGCGAAGCGCGGCCGGTTGTTCAGGTCGGGGTGGTCGGCGGCGTCCGCCCAGCCGGCCTCCTCGTTGAAGATCCACGGGACCTGGCCGCCCTGGGTGTCGGCGTGCTCGATCACCACCAGGCCGCCGGGCCGCAGCAGCCGGTGCGCGGTGCGCTCGATCCCCCGGATGGTGTCGAGGCCGTCCTCGCCGGAGAAGAGCGCCATCTCGGGGTCGTGGTCGCGCGCCTCCGGCGCCACGTACTCCCACTCGGTCAGCGGGATGTACGGCGGGTTGGAGATGACCAGGTCGACCTGGCCGTCGAGCTCAGGGAGCGCGCTGAGCGCGTCGCCCTGGTGGACGGTGACCCGTGAGCCCTCGGCGTTCCTGCGGGTCCACACCAGCGCGTCGTCGGAGAGCTCGACGGCGTGCACGCGCGAGCGCGGCACCTCCTGGGCCATGGCGAGCGCGATGGCGCCCGAGCCGGTGCACAGGTCGACGATCAGCGGCTCGACCACGTCCATCGCGCGTACGGCGTCTATGGCCCAGCCCACCACGGACTCGGTCTCCGGGCGGGGCACGAAGACCCCGGGCCCCACCTGGAGCTCCAGATAGCGGAAGAACGCGCGCCCGGTGATGTGCTGGAGCGGCTCACGCGCCTCGCGGCGGGCGATCGTCTCCCAGTAGCGGGCGTCGAAGTCGGTGTCCTTGACGTTGTGCAGCTCCCCCCGCTTGACGCCGTGCACGAACGCGGCGAGCTCCTCCGCGTCGAAACGCGGTGAGGGAACGCCGGCGTCGGCCAGCCGCTGGGTGGCCTGGGCCACCTCGGCAAGCAGCAGGTTCACGCTGGTCCTCCGTGGTGCGGGGGGTGGGGCTGACACGTCCTACGCCGCTGCGAGCTTCGCGGCGGAGTCGGCGTCGACACAGGCCTGGATCATCGCGTCCAGGTCACCGTCGAGCACCTGGTCCAAGTTGTACGCCTTGAACCCGACGCGATGGTCCGAGATCCGGTTTTCCGGGTAGTTGTACGTCCGGATCTTCTCGGACCTGTCGACGGTACGCACCTGGCTGCGGCGGGCGTCCGCGGCCTCCGCCTCGGCCTTCTCCTGGGCGGCGGCGAGCAGCCGGGAGCGCAGGATACGCATGGCCTGCTCCTTGTTCTGGAGCTGGCTCTTCTCGTTCTGGCAGGAGGCGACGATGCCGGTCGGCAGGTGCGTGATGCGCACGGCGGAGTCGGTGGTGTTGACGGACTGGCCGCCGGGGCCGGACGAGCGGTAGACGTCGATGCGCAGGTCGTTGGCGTGGATCTCGACGTCGATCTCCTCGGCCTCGGGGGTCACGAGGACGCCGGCGGCGGAGGTGTGGATACGGCCCTGGGACTCGGTGGCGGGCACCCGCTGGACGCGGTGCACCCCGCCCTCGTACTTCAGCCGCGCCCAGACGCCCTGGCCGGGCTCGGTGGCGCCGTTGCCGCCCTTGGTCTTCACGGCGACCTGGACGTCCTTGTAGCCGCCCAGCTCGGACTCGGTGGAGTCGATGATCTCGGTCTTCCAGCCGACGCGCTCGGCGTAGCGCAGGTACATCCGCAGGAGGTCGCCGGCGAACAGGGCGGACTCGTCGCCGCCCGCGCCGGCCTTGATCTCGAGGATGACGTCCTTGTCGTCGCTGGGGTCGCGCGGGACGAGCAGCAGCCGCAGCTTGTCGGTCAGCTCCTCGCGCCGCTTCTCCAGCTCCTTGACCTCGGCGGCGAAGTCGGGGTCGTCGGCGGCGAACTCCTTCGCCGTCTCGATGTCGTCCGCCGTGCTCTTCCACGCCTTGTACGTGCCGATGATCGGGGTCAGCTCCGCGTAACGCTTGTTGAGCTTGCGCGCGTTCGCCTGGTCGGAGTGGACCGAAGGGTCGGCGAGCCGCTTCTCGAGATCGGCGTGTTCGCCGACCAGTTCCTCGACCGCTTCGAACATCGGGTGCTCCTGGGTTCAATCGTGAAGGCGTGAAGGACTGCGGGGACGGCAAAGCGCCGGTCCGGTCCCCCCTGCGGGAGCGACCAAGGACCGGCGCAGTGACGTGCTACTTCTTGGCCGCAGCCTTGCCGAAGCGGGCCTCGAAGCGGGCCACGCGGCCGCCGGTGTCGAGGATCTTCTGCTTGCCCGTGTAGAACGGGTGGCACTCGGAGCAGACCTCGGCACGGATGGTGCCTTCGTTGAGGGTGCTACGGGTGGTGAACGACGCGCCGCAGGTGCAGCTGACCTGGGTCTCGACGTACTCGGGGTGGATCTCGCGCTTCAAGGTGTCTCCTAGTTTCGGGAGGGCACCGGGTCGCTCGTGCGGGATGCACATGCGTGAACCGGGGCCGACGTACCAGTCTGCCAGGACCGGCCGTATCTCCCAAAACCGGGTCCGTGGTGAAACTATTCCGGCCCCGCGCGACCGTGCGCGGGGCGGGCTTCAGCGCACGAGGCCGTCGGCCTTGCCCGTGGCCGCGTCCTCGGTCGCCGAGGCGGGGATCGGCCGGTCCGCCTGCAGGGCCTTCCAGACCTGCCGGCCCTGGGCGTCCAGCGGGATGACGCGGTTCGGGTCGGCGGGGTCGTACTCGACCGGCATCGTGATCATGTGGACGTCCTCGGCGCCGAGCCCGGAGAGCCCCTTGGCGAAGCCCATCAGCTCGTTGACGGAGTCGAGCTCGGAGTCCGGGGTGATCGCCTTGGTGGCGGTGTCGGCGATGCCGAGGAGCTTCTTCGGGTCGCTGAAGACGCCGACGTCCTTCACCTGGTCGATGAAGGCCTTCATGAAGGCCTGCTGGAGCTGGATGCGGCCGAGGTCGCTGCCGTCGCCGACGCTCTTGCGGGTGCGGACCAGGCCGAGGGACTGCTCGCCGTCGAGGGTGTGGGTGCCCGGTGCGAGGTCGAGGTGGCTCTTGGTGTCCTCGATGGGCCGGGACGTGGTGATCTCCACGCCGCCGAGCTTGTCGATGAGCTTCTTGAAGCCGGTGAAGTCGACCTCGACGTAGTGGTCCATGCGGATGCCGGACATCGACTCGACCGTCTTCACGGCGCAGGCGGGGCCGCCGACCTCGTACGCGGTGTTGAACATTGCCCGAGTCGCTCCGGAGACGGCGGCTCCGTCGGCGTCGGTGCAGTCCGGGCGGTCCACGAGGGTGTCACGCGGTATGGAGACCACGCTGGCCTTCTTGTGGCCTTCGTAGACGTGGACGACCATCGCGGTGTCGGAGCGGGCGCCGCCCTCGTCCTTGCCGTAGGCGCCGTTGTCGCCGGAGCGCGAGTCCGAGCCGAGGACGAGGATGTCCATCGAGCCGTTGTCGAGGTTCTTCGGGCGGTCGGCGCCCAGCTGGGCGTTGATGTCGACGCCCTCGAGGTTGCCGTTGAGCTTGACGTAGACGTAGCCGAGCCCGGAGCCCCCGACGAGGATGAGCGCGGCCGCGCTCCAGGCGGCGGCGGTCACCGCGCGGCGCCCCTGGGGAGGCTGCTTGCGGCGGCGGCCGCTGGGGGGTCCCACCACGCCCCCTGGGCGGAGGGGGCGTATTCGGCCGCCCCTGTTCTGCTCGGTCATCTGCCTACCTCAGGTCCTCGGTTCACCTTGTGTGACGGCGAAGCACCCGAAAGGGTTGCACGGCTCGCTGTGAGGCCGAGCCGGGCGAGGCCCCGCGACGCACGGTGCCCACCGTACGAGGCACGGTGGGCACAGTGGTCTTTACGCAGGTCACGGCGGCATCGCCCGCCCGTAGGCAGCGACACCGCCGTGTGACCGAGGTCTCGCGGCCGAGCCAGGTTCGGCTCGGCTCGGCGCGCGGGACCTCGGGACGAGGACCTCAGAGGCGACTAGTCGTTGCCGTTGCCGGCGCCCGGGGTCGTCTTCTGGATCTGGAGCAGGAACTCGCCGTTCGACTTGGTCTGCTTCATCTTGTCGAGCAGCAGCTCGATCGCCTGCTGCTGGTCGAGCGCGTGCAGCACGCGACGCAGCTTCCAGGTGACCGCCAGCTCGTCGCTGCCGAGCAGGATCTCCTCCTTGCGGGTGCCGGACGCGTCGACGTCCACCGCCGGGAAGATGCGCTTGTCGGCGAGCTTCCGGTCGAGCTTGAGCTCCATGTTGCCGGTGCCCTTGAACTCCTCGAAGATCACCTCGTCCATGCGCGAGCCGGTGTCGACCAGCGCGGTGGCCAGGATGGTCAGCGAACCGCCGTCCTCGATGTTGCGCGCGGCACCGAAGAAGCGCTTCGGCGGGTAGAGCGCGGTCGAGTCGACACCACCGGACAGGATGCGGCCGGAGGCCGGGGCGGCGAGGTTGTACGCGCGGCCCAGGCGGGTGATCGAGTCGAGCAGGACGACGACGTCGTGACCCAGCTCCACCAGGCGCTTGGCGCGCTCGATGGCCAGTTCGGCGACCGTGGTGTGGTCCTCGGCGGGGCGGTCGAAGGTCGAGGAGATGACCTCGCCCTTCACCGACCGCTGCATGTCGGTGACCTCTTCCGGACGCTCGTCGACCAGGACGACCATCAGGTGGCACTCGGGGTTGTTGGTGGTGATCGCGTTGGCGATCGCCTGCATGATCATGGTCTTGCCGGTCTTCGGCGGGGCCACGATCAGGCCTCGCTGGCCCTTGCCGATCGGCGACACGAGGTCGATGATCCGCGTGGTCAGCACACCCGGGTCGGTCTCCAGACGGAGGCGGTCCTGCGGGTAGAGCGGGGTCAGCTTGTTGAACTCCGGGCGGCCGCGGCCGGAGTCGGCGGCCATGCCGTTCGAGGAGTCGAGGCGGACCAGCGCGTTGAACTTCTCGCGGCGCTCGCCCTCCTTCGGCTGACGCACGGCGCCGGTGACGTGGTCGCCCTTGCGCAGGCCGTTCTTGCGGACCTGGGCGAGGGAGACGTACACGTCGTTGGGACCGGGGAGGTAGCCCGAGGTCCGGATGAACGCGTAGTTGTCGAGGATGTCGAGGATGCCCGCGACGGGGATCAGGACGTCGTCGTCGGAGACCTGCGGCTCGCCGGCGGCGAACTCGTCACGGCCGCGACGGCCACGACGGTCGCGGTAGCGGCCACGACGGCCGCGACGGCCGCCCTCGTCGTCGAAATCGTCCTGCGGGCCGGTGTTCTGCGGCGGGCCGCTCTGACGCTGCTGGCGCTGGCCGCCCTGGCCACCGCCCTGCTGGTCGTCGCCCTTGCCCCGGTCACGACGGTCGCGCTGACGGTCGCCGCGGTCACGGCGGTCGCCCCGGTCACCGCGCTCGCCGCGGTCACGGCGGCCACGGCCCTCGGCGGTGTCGGCGGCACCCTCAGCCCTGCCCTCGGACGAGGTGTCGGGGCGGGGCTCCGTACGGGTGTCCGTACGCGTCTCGACCTTGGCCTCGGTCTTCACGGCCTGGGCGGTCTCGCCCTTGGCCTCGCCCTCCGGGCTGCCGGCCGGGGCGGTGGCGCGGCGGCGGCGGCGCTCGCCGACCGGCTGGTCATCGCTGGCCGGCTGTCCGGGGATGTCGATCTGCTGCTGGGCGACGGCCTTCTCGGCCTTGTCGGCCTTCGGCGCGGCCTCGGCGGCGGTGTCGCCGGTACGGGCCTTGGAGGTGGCGCGGCGCTTGGGCTTGGCCTCGGCCGTCTCGGCGGCCTTGGCGGGAGCGGAAGATCCGGCTCCGCCGGAGCCCCCGGCCTGCGCCTCCTTGATGACCTCGATCAGCTGGCTCTTGCGCATCCGCGCGGTGCCCCTGATGCCGAGGCCGGACGCGACCTGCTGCAGCTCGGCCAGGACCATGCCCTCGAGGCCGGTGCCGGAGCGGCGGCGCCGTGCGGTGGTGCCAGTGGCAGCACCTGCGGCGGGCGCGGCGTTGTCGACACTGTTGTCGGCAGTCACGCCCATCAGATCGGTGGTGTCGCTCACGAAGGGTCCTTCCCTGGAGCGGACGTCGGCCATCTGGCTCGGCGACCGGTTGTGCTGTCCGACGACGGTCTGCTTGTGGACCGGGCCGGGGCGGTGGTCCCGCCGGGTACGGCGGAGAGAGAAACGTGCTGTGGGTCCGGCCCGAGGCCCCCTGCTCGGCCCTCACCGAGGAAGAGCGAGGGGTGTCGTGCCGGTTCCGGAGCGTGCTCGAAACTGCTCAGGCAGGCTGCTCAGGCAGTTGGGGAGGCTCCCGGAAGAATGGGTGGTCCCTGAGGGGGACACTCAGCACCGCGCCACAAAGACGTCGGGTGCAGACTTGAGGTTAACACTACCGGCTCCAACAAACATTCCCCCTCTCCATCACCGGCAATCCCGTGTCCGGGCGCGTTCCCCGCGCTCGGGCCCTCGGACCCTCGGGTCCTCAGGGAGCGAGCGGCAGCACGCTCGCTCCGGACACATCGAGGTCGAGCCGGTTCGCGGCCCATCCCTCGCCCGCCAGTCGGGCGACCTTGTCGGCCGTCCCGTGTTCGGCCAGCGCGAGGACCGTGGGGCCCGCGCCGGAGATGACCGCGGGGACGCCGTCCGCCCGCAGCCGGTTCACGAGTGCGAGGCTCTCCGGCATCGCGGGAGCCCGGTACTCCTGGTGCAGCCGGTCCTCGGTGGCCGCGAGCAGCAGCTCGGGGCGGCGGGTCAGCGCCTCCACGAGGAGCGCGGCGCGCCCGGCGTTGGCCGCGGCGTCGACGTGCGGGACGGTGCGCGGCAGCAGCCCTCGGGCGGTCTCCGTCAGCACGGGCTTACCGGGGACGAAAACCACCGGAACGATGGAATCGGCGGGATCCATCCGGATCGCCCGCGCGGCGCCGGACTCGGTCCAGGCGAGCGTGAAGCCGCCGAGGAGACAGGCGGCGACGTTGTCGGGGTGCCCCTCGATCTCGGTGGCCAGCTCGAGCAGGGCGGCCTCGTCGAGCCGGGCGTCCCCGCCTATGGTCACGGCGCGGGCGGCGACGATGCCGGCGCAGATGGCGGCGGAGGAGGAGCCGAGGCCGCGGCCGTGCGGGATGCGGTTGGCGCAGACGACCTCGAGGCCTCGCGGCTGACCGCCGAGCAGGTCGAACGCGGTGCGCAGGGAGCGTACGAGGAGGTGGCTCTCGTCGCGCGGGAGCGTGTCGGCACCCTCGCCGGCGATGTCGATGTGCAGCCCGGAGTCGGCGACTCGGACGACGACGTCGTCGTACAGGCCCAGCGACAGCCCGAAGGCGTCGAAGCCCGGGCCGAGGTTGGCGCTGGTGGCGGGAACGCGCACCCGTACGGCGGCGGCGCGGAACGCGGGACCGGCCATCGCTCGATGACTCTCCTTGACTTGCGACTGCGGGGGTCTTACTGCGGGGATCGTGGCGGGGTGTTCGAGAGAAGTACGCAAGGACCCGGGGGCCGTCTCTGCCTCGGGGGCGACAACGGCAACGACACCGCGCATATGCAACGGGGCGGGTTCGGTACAGCCTATCGAAGGAAGGTTCTGTGGCGACATAGGGCGCACAGGAGGCGCACGATGCGTGTCGCGAGCCTTCCTGTGCGCCTATGTACGTTCCTGAGCGGGTGCGGCCCACCGGGTACCCACGGAGGGCCGCACCACCAGGGGAGTTACGCCAGGCCGAGGCGCTCGGCGGCGGCCGCCGCGTCGACCGGGACCGTGACGGGCTGCGGCGCTCCGGCCACCGCCCAGTCGGGGTCCTTGAGGCCGTTGCCGGTGACGGTGCAGACGATCCGCTGGCCGGGGTCCACCTTGCCCTGCTCGGCGGCCTTCAGCAGACCGGCGACGGAGGCGGCGGAGGCGGGCTCGACGAAGACGCCCTCCTGCGCGGCCAACAGGCGGTACGCGCGCAGGATCTCACGGTCCGTCACCTCGTCGATGAAGCCGCCCGACTCGTCCCGGGCGGCGATCGCGTAGTCCCAGGAGGCCGGGTTGCCGATGCGGATCGCGGTGGCGATCGTCGACGGGTCCTTCACGACCTCGCCGCGCACCAGCGGCGCCGAGCCGGAGGCCTGGAAGCCCCACATGCGCGGGCGGTGCGTGGACAGCCCGTCCGCGGCGTACTCGGTGTACCCCTTCCAGTACGCCGTGATGTTGCCGGCGTTGCCGACGGGCAGGACGTGGATGTCGGGGGCGTCGCCGAGCATGTCGACGATCTCGAAGGCCGCGGTCTTCTGGCCCTCGATACGGACCGGGTTGACCGAATTGACCAGCGCCACCGGGTAGTTCTCGGACAGGCCGCGGGCCAGGGTCAGGCAGTCGTCGAAGTTGCCGTCGACCTGGAGGATCTTCGCGCCGTGCACGAGGGCCTGGCCCATCTTGCCGAGCGCGATCTTGCCCTGCGGCACCAGGACCGCGCACACCATGCCGGCGCGCACGGCGTAAGCCGCCGCCGAGGCGGAGGTGTTGCCGGTGGAGGCGCAGATGACGGCCTGCGCGCCCTCCTCCTTGGCCCGGGTGATGGCCATGGTCATGCCGCGGTCCTTGAAGGACCCGGTGGGGTTGGCGCCCTCGACCTTGAGGTGCACCTCGCAGCCCGTGCGCTCGGAGAGGACCTGAGCGGGGACGAGCGGCGTGCCGCCCTCACGGAGCGTGACGACCGGCGTCCGGTCCGTGACCGGAAGGCGGTCCCGGTACTCCTCGATGATGCCGCGCCACTGGTGGGTGCCCTTGCTGGTCATGGGTCCTTACTCCCCTTCAACACGCATGATGCTGGCGACACCGCGCACGGTGTCGAGCTTGCGCAGCGCCTCGACGGTCCCGGAGAGGGCGGCGTCGGGCGCGCGGTGGGTGACGACGACGAGGGACGCCTCGCCGTCCTTGCCCTGCTGGCGCACCGTATCGATGGATACGCCGTGCTCGGCGAAGACCGTCGCGACCTGGGCGAGCACGCCCGGCTTGTCGGCCACGTCGAGGCTGATGTGGTACCGCGTCACCACGTCGCCCATGGGGCTCACGGGCAGCTGGGTGTACGCGGACTCGCCGGGGCCCGTGGCCTCGTTGAGCTTGTTGCGGCAGACGGCGACGAGGTCGCCGAGCACGGCGGAGGCGGTCGGAGAGCCGCCGGCGCCGGGGCCGTAGAACATGAGCCGCCCGGCGGCCTCCGCCTCGACGAAGACCGCGTTGTAGGCCTCGCGGACGGAGGCGAGCGGGTGGCTGAGCGGGATCATCGCCGGGTGCACGCGCGCGGTGACGGACTCGCCGTCGGCGGAGCGCTCGCAGATGGCGAGCAGCTTAATGGTGCAGCCCATCCGCTTGGCCGAGGCGAAGTCGGCGGCGGTGACCTCGGTCATGCCCTCGCGGTAGACGTCGTCGAGACGCACGCGCGTGTGGAAGGCGATGCCGGCCAGGATCGCGGCCTTGGCGGCGGCGTCGAAGCCCTCGACGTCGGCGGTCGGGTCGGCTTCGGCGTAACCGAGGGCGGTGGCCTCGTCGAGCGCCTCGGAGTACCCGGCGCCGTTGGTGTCCATCCGGTCGAGGATGAAGTTGGTGGTGCCGTTGACGATGCCCATGACCCGGTTGATCTTGTCGCCGGCGAGGGACTCGCGCAGCGGCCGGATCAGGGGGATGGCGCCCGCCACCGCGGCCTCGTAGTAGAGGTCCTGCCCGTGCTGGTCGGCCGAGGCGTAGAGGTTCGCGCCGTCCTGGGCGAGGAGCGCCTTGTTGGCCGAGACGACCGAGGCGCCGTGCGCGAAGGCGGTGGTGATGAGGGTGCGGGCCGGCTCGACCCCGCCGATGACCTCGACGACGACGTCGATGTCACCGCGTTTGACCAGGGCGGTGGCGTCGGTGGTGATCAGTTCCGGGGCGATGCCCTCGCGGACCTTGTCGGGGCGGCGGACCGCCACGCCGGCGAGCTCGACCGGGGCGCCGATGCGCGCGGCGAGGTCGTCGGCGTGCGTCGTCATGATGCGCGCCACCTCTGAGCCGACCACACCACAGCCCAGCAGCGCCACCTTCAGCGGACGCGTACGCATCATCCGACCTCGTTTCTCGTACTTCTTCGTATCTCTACGGTGGGACCAGTCTCACTCACCGGACGGAGGTTTCTGCCCTCCGTCCGGATCCTGAGACATCTATTTCATCAGCCGACATCGAGACGCAGGAGATCTTCCTCCGTCTCACGCCGGACGATCACCCGGGCCTCGCCGTCGCGGACGGCGACGACGGGCGGGCGCAGCGCGTGGTTGTAGTTGCTGGCCATCGATCGGCAGTACGCGCCGGTGGCGGGTACGGCGATCAGGTCGCCCGGCGCCAGGTCGGCGGGCAGGAACGCGTCCTTGACCACGATGTCACCGCTCTCGCAGTGCTTGCCGACGACGCGGGAGAGCATGGGCTCGGCGTCACTCGTCCGCGACACGAGGGCGACGCTGTACTCGGCGTCGTACAGCGCCGTGCGGATGTTGTCCGACATCCCGCCGTCGACGCTGACGTACGTCCGCAGCCCTTCGAGGGGCTTGACGGTACCGACCTCGTACAGGGTGAAGGCGGTGGGTCCGACGATGGCGCGCCCCGGCTCGACGGAGATGCGGGGCGTCCGCAGCCCCGCGGCCTCGCACTCGCGGGTGACGATCTCGTGGAGCGCCTTGGCGATGTGGTGGGGCTCGCGCGGGTCGTCGTCGGAGGTGTAGGCGATGCCGAGGCCGCCGCCGAGGTCGATCTCGGGCAGCTCGACGCCGTGCTCGTCGCGCACCTCGGCGAGCAGCTGGACGACACGGCGGGCGGACACCTCGAAACCGGCCATGTCGAAGATCTGGGAACCGATGTGCGAGTGGATCCCGATGAGTTCGAGCCCGTCCAGCCTGAGGGCGCGGCGCACGGCCTCGGCGGCCTGGCCGCCGGCGAGGGCGATGCCGAACTTCTGGTCCTCGTGGGCGGTGGCGATGAACTCGTGCGTGTGGGCCTCGACTCCGACGGTCACGCGGATCTGGACCCGCTGCCGCCTGCCGAGGGACTGGGCGATGTGGGCGACGCGGACGATCTCCTGGAAGGAGTCGAGGACGATGCGCCCGACCCCGGCCTCGACGGCGCGGCGGATCTCGTCCGGGGACTTGTTGTTCCCGTGGAAGGCGATGCGCTCGGCGGGCATGCCGGCGTCGAGGGCGGTGGTGAGCTCGCCCCCGGAGCACACGTCCAGGTTCAGTCCCTCCTCCGTGAGCCAGCGGACGACGGCCCGGGAGAGGAAGGCCTTGCCGGCGTAGAACACGTCCGCGTCGTGGCCGAAGGCCTCGGCCCAGGCGCGGCAGCGGGCGCGGAAGTCCGACTCGTCCAGGAAGTACGCGGGCGTACCGAACTCCTCGGCGAGCCGCGTCACCGGCAGCCCCCCGACGGTGACGACGCCGTCGTCGCCCCGGCCGACGGTCCTGGCCCACACCTTCGGGTCGAGGTGGTTGAGGTCGGTGGGCGGGGCGGAGTAGTGGCCCTCGGGGACGACGTCGGCGTGACGGGGCCCGGCGGGGTGGGCGGAACGGCTCATGTCTGCATCTTTCACATCTGGTCGGGGGCGCTGATGCCGAGCAGGGAGAGGCCACCGGCGAGCACCGCCCCGGCGGCTTCGGCGAGCGCGAGCCGGGAACGGTGGGCGGCCGAGGGTTTCTCGTCGCCGAGCGGCAGCACGGCGTGCTGGAAGTCGAGCAGCGCGTCGGCGGTGGCCTCGAGGTGCCGGGCGACCCGGTCGGGGGCGCGCAGGCGGGCGGCGGAGGCCAGGACGAGGGGATGGTCACCGAGAACGGTGGCGAGCGCCCGCCCGTCCTCGACGTGTTCGTCGACCGCGCTGCGGAACCCGAGCCGTTCGGCGTTGCGGAGGAGGGCACGGGTACGGGAGTGGGCGTACCGGACGCGGAAGAGGGAGTTGCCCTCGTTCTGCCGCAGGAGCTCGTCGCCGAGCCGGGGCGCGTCATGGGCGGCGACGGAGAGGAGCCCCCACCGGGCTGCGTCGGCACCGAGACTCCGCAGGAGTTCGGGGGCGGGAAGCGGGGCGGGGAGGGGGGCGATGTGGGCGGTGCTGTCGACGGGCTGGGCGTCGGGGCCGGCGGGGGCGATGGGCAGGCCGTCGGAGCCGGCGGGGGCGACGGGCAGGC
>NZ_JBFASK010000014.1:155618-158525 GCF_040677675.1 Streptomyces sp. NPDC053755
GGCTGTCGGAGCCGGCGGCGTCGGCGGGCAGGCTGTCGGAGCCGGCGGCGTCGGCGGGCAGGCTGTCGGAGCCGGCGGCGTCGGCGGCAAGGCACCGGGGGGCGCCCTCGCCCTCCGCCCCTACCCCCAGCTCGGCCCACGCGGGGTCGGCCGCGCCTTCGCAGACGGCACTGACCCGCACGCCCTGAGAAGCGAGGATCCGCCGGAGCGCGTCGGCGGTGACGGCGGCGCGCACGTCGGCGCGGTAGCCGATCCGGGCGGTGTCACCGGTGGGCGCCTGCCACCCGTACTTCCGCCCGCGGCGCAGGATCTCGCGGACGAGACTCTGCTGGGCGTCGTCGCGCAGGGTGAAGTTGAGGAACCCGGGGCCGGTGACGTCGACGGCGGCGAAGCGGGGGCTCGGGTGCAGCCGTCCCCGCAGAATCTCGGCGACCTCCCGGGGCGCACGCCCGGCGCCTCGCGCCAGCTGGAGCGCGACTCCGCTGACCCAGTCCCCGTGCCCTCCGGGCCGCGGACGCTCGACCTTGATCCCCTGGGGCACGTCGACCCGCAGCGCACCGTCGTCGACCGCGCTGCGCACGGCGTGCAGCACGGTGAGGGAGAGGTCCGCGGGGGTCACGGGACCAGCGTATGGGAGGAGGGGGGTCGGAAAGCGAACCGGTTTCGCCATACGGGCACCGGGGGGGCGAGGGGCGGGTCCTGGCGAGGCCGCTGACCGGAGGCGGTGGCAGGGCCGGTGCGGCGGCCGACCGGGCCCGGTGGCAGGGCCGGTGCGACGGCCGACCGGAGGCGGTCGAGGAGCCGGGCGGAGGGGTGGGCAGTGGGGTGGGCAGTGGGGTTGCACGACGACCGGCCGCACGCGGTGCGAGCCGTTCACTCAGTGCGAACCGCTCGCCCTCCCCGCCTGTCCGACCCCTTGTCTGCTGCCGTCGACGGACGGCGACCCCTCCTGTCCGCCATGACGGCGCTCCCCGCGCCGACCGCCGCGCTCGTGTCCTTCCCGCCGCATGAGCTGCCGCACGACCCGGACGAGCTCGGTGGGCTCGAAGGGCTTGGCGAGAAACGCGTCGACGCCGACGGCGGCGCCGCCGTCCGTCTCGTACTCGGTACAGGCACTCACGATCGCGACCGGCAGGTGACTGGTACGCGGATCGGACCGCAGCCGCTCGGCGGTCCGCAGCCCGTCCAGTCTGGGCATGACGACGTCGAGGGTGACGACATCAGGACAAACCTGATGCACGACATCCAGACACTCGGCACCATCGGCCGCGGTCACGACCTCGAAGCCCTCAAGCTCGAGATTGACCCTGATCAACTGCCGGATCACGCGGTTGTCATCGACAACAAGCACCCGGCCGGACACGCCTGACACACGACGAGAGTAGGTCGCGGGCCGAGGCCGCGTCCGGGTTTTGCCCACTTCCGACCCGTGCGGGGGAACGAGGACCCGGTGACGCGACGGAAATACCTGTTCACAGGCACGTCCCGGATGCTGGTAGGGTTCTACCCGTCGCCGCCGAACGCGGCGGACGCCCCCGTAGCTCAGGGGATAGAGCAACGGCCTCCGGAGCCGTGTGCGCAGGTTCGAATCCTGCCGGGGGCACTTCGCAGAAGTGCCACGCAGACCCCGTGATCAGCGGAAACGCTGAGGACGGGGTCTTGTCGTATGCGCAGCCGTATGCCGCCCTGCGCCGCCGTATGTCGAGGTCTGTGGACTATTCGTGGACAGGATCTTGGGGCATCGGCGCAGGTCAGTCCCGAGAACGCCGAAGGCCCCCGGACAGGTCCAGGGGCCAGGCGCCGAGTTCTCAGCGACTCTCACTCGTACTCACGGAGCAGGTCCTCGATGCGCCGATTCGCCACCTCCTGACGGCCGTCGAGACACTTGGCGTACCGACTCAGCAGCACCTCCACGCTGTTGCCGGCGCGCTCCGCGACCTCGGTCGGATCCACGCCGGCGTTGAGCCACGTGGAGAGCGCGGAGTGCCGGAGGTCGTACGGCCGCCGGGCGAGCGGCGAGGCGACCGCGGCCGGCGGAAGCGCGAGCACTCGGGCTTCCTGCCAGGCCCGGTAGTAGGTGGAGGAGGACACCACTCCCCCGTTCTCACTGAAGAACAGCCGCCCGTCGTCTGCCGTGCCGAAGGCCTCGATGTGCTCCCGGAAGATGCTCACGAGTTGGGGCGGGATCGGCACTCGTCGGACGTCCTCCGCGGGCCGGTTCTTCAGGCCGCGGTCGTCGTGGCTCTCCCCCGTGTCGGTCCACTGCTTGCCCACGCTGGGACGGGTCCGGTGCAGGAGCGCCGAGCCCCACCCGGAGAGGGGAAGCGAGAGATCAGACTCGGCCAGGCCGACGGCTTCGGCGGGGCGAAGGCCTCCGAAGTACATGCCGGCGAAGAGTCCGACGAGACGCCGACCCCGCGCGCGCCGGTAGCCGCCCACGTACGAGACAGCGTGCAGGAGCGACCGGGCCTGCTCAGGGTTGGCGACGACCCGCGGGTCGACTTCGCTGGACACCTTCGGCTTCTGCCAGCGGACCGCCGCGAGCGGATTCTCCGGAAACTCCCCCAGGTCTACGGCGTAGTGCATGGCGTTGACGAGGGTGCGGCGCTTCCGCCGAACGGTCTCCGCGGCGGCGGCTGTGCCGTCCAGCTTGAGCTTGAGCGAGTCGAGGACGGCCCGCCCGATCACGGGGTCGGAGAGGTCGGAAAGGGGTCGGGAAGCCTTAGCCACCCAGTGCAGGGCATTGGCGATCTCGGCGGGCATTTCGCGTTCGCCGGGTCCCGGGAGGACGAAGGCCCAGTTCCGCAGCGCCTTGCGAAGAAGATCGTCGGACGGGCGGCCTGGACGGTCAGCTAAGGGCTGTCCCGTAAAGATCTTCGAGTCAGTAGGGCCGTGATCGGCTGCTAT
>NZ_JBFASK010000015.1:0-158248 GCF_040677675.1 Streptomyces sp. NPDC053755
TGGGCGCCCTCGATCGCGGCGATCGCGTTGTCGGCGGCCCCGGTGAACCGACCCCCAGGCGGAACCGAGCGGGCCCCGGGACCCGTGCCCGTCGCATCCCGTGCCTCGGGACATCACCCGCCACGATCGGCCCGCGCCGTGATGGGCGTGACAGGACTGACCGGACGCATCTGCGCCGCGTGTCGTTATCGCCTCCGCCGAGCGGGAAGACGTGATCCGTCAGTTCCCAAGGCCCTGGGCCGAGGGAATCCCGAGCAGAGAGGGAGTGTCATGACGACGGCACGACAGATCATGACCGCGGGCACCGAATGCATCGGCGCGGAGGAATCGGTGCTGGAAGCCGCGAAGAAGATGAAGCAGCTCGGCGTGGGGGCGCTGCCCATCTGCGGTACGGACAACAGGCTCAAAGGCATGCTCACCGACCGGGACATCGTCGTGAAGGTCCTGGGCGCTGGTAAGGACCCCGCCACGTGCAAGGCCGGAGAGCTGGCGCAGGGCGAGGCCGTGACCATCGGAGCGGACGACGACGCGGACGAGATCCTGCGCACGATGTCCGAGCACAAGGTTCGGCGCCTGCCGGTCATCGACGGCCACGACCTGGTCGGCATGGTCGCGCAGGCCGATGTCGCGCGTGCCCTGCCCGACCCCAAGGTCGGTGACCTGCTCCAGGCGTTGTCGACGGACTGAGACCGCCCGGCACCGCGGGAACGTCCGCCTGCGAAGGGCGGGTGTTCCGTCACCGGCGCCCCGTGAGCCGCGCCGCGAGCACGCGGTGTTCGATGCGGCGGTTCTGCCGAAGCGGTACGGGTACGCGCCCTGCGCACGGCAGGCCGTGACGTACCCGCCATTCCCTCAGAAGGAGGAACGTGTCATGCCCGCAGGGTCCAGCCCCAAGCGTGAGCGCCAGTACGAACACATCAAGGAAGGGGCCGAGAAGCGCGGCACTTCCGAGAAGCGGGCCAAGGAGATCGCCGCCCGCACGGTCAACAAGGAACGAGCTCGTGCGGGGGAGTCGAAGACGGCGAGCAAGACGTCCACACGTGACCCCAAATCCGCTTCCCAACGCGGTGGGGAGCGTTCGCACAGCGGTTCCGGAGGACCGACCAAGGACCAGCTGTACGAGGAGGCCAGGAAGAAGAACATCGAGGGCCGCTCGTCGATGACCAAGCAGCAGCTGAGCAAGGCGCTGGGCCGCTGAGGCGCGAGCCCCGGACGCGTACCGGCGGAGCAGGCATGCCGCCGGCCCGGGGGATCCGGGGAGCGGAGACGGAGACGATGTGGGCCGGCCTGCGCAGGCCGGCCCACACGACGTCGGGGACGGAGACGGCCCCCGGGCGCACGCGGCAGGGGCCGGGCGCCCGTCGTGCGCCTGGGAGACGCCGCCTATTCGGCGGGCCGCCGGGCCGCCTGACGCCGCAGGCGCAGCGGCAGCACGTACCAGCAGAGACCGAACCACAGCATGACGCCTCCGACGAGCACCTCGGCAAGGACGCCGGGAACCGCGATCCGGAGGATCAAGAGGAGCGTGCACCCGATGGTCAGCGCGAGGAGGACCATCCCGCAGACCATCAGCCGGCAGGCCGCCTCCACCACCGTGTGCTTCATCCGCTGCCCTGACAGGAAGCGGTGGAGGGAGACGGGCGCTATCAGCGCGCCGGTCGCGGAGGCGCCCAGTACCACCGTGACGACGTAGACGACACGGTCGAAGGTGCGCAGGTTCCCGAACAGCGGAGTGAAGGCGACGCTGAGCAGGAATCCGAAGAGGATCTGTACGCCCGTCTGGGCGACGCGTGTCTCCTGAAGGATCTCGTTCCACCGGCGGTTCACGCGGTCCCGCGCCGTCTCCGGCGCCTCGGGACGAACGTCGAGGCCGCTGCCCACGAGGCCACCGGCACCGTCACAGGCACAGCCCGCGACGTCGTCTTCTGCCGGTTCGACCGGCTGCTCCGTCATGGTCATGGCACCCTCCACATCCCAGGGTGGCCGAGCCCTCGCGACCCGGCAACAACATGCCGCCGGGGCCGCCCGCGGCTCACCGGGTGCGGAGCAGGAGAAGGGCGATGTCGTCGGTGTAGGCCTCGTGGGGGAAGGCGTGATGGACGAGGCTGTCGGCCAGTTCGTCGAGCGGCCGGTCACCGCTGCCGGTGAGGTGACGGGCCAGGTCGGCGATGGACTCGGTGATGTCGACGCCGGGGTTCTCCACGAGGCCGTCGGTGTAGAGGGCGAGGAGTGATCCGGCGGGCAGGGGCGCGCTGGTGACCGGATAGGCGTTGTCGACGCCGAGGCCGATGCCCAGCAGCGGGCCCGGCTCCACCTCGAGTACGCGCGTCCGCGCCATGGGCGCGGGGCTGCGGAGCAGCGGTGGAGGGTGCCCCGCGCTGGCGAGGTGGAGGCGTCGGGCGGCGAGGTCGATGTGGATGTACAGACAGGAGACGAACAGGTCGGTCTCCAGGTCCAGCAGGACGCGGTTGGTGCGGGCCAGGACCTCCCCGGGCGTCGCGCCGGCGGTGGCGTGGACCGCTGTACGGACCTGGCCCATGAGCGCGGCGGCGGAGATGTTGTGGCCCTGGACGTCTCCGATGACGGCGGCGACGTCGGTGTCGCCGAGGCGGATCAGGTCGTAGAAGTCGCCGCCGACGTCCATGCCGTGGGCGGCGGGGAGGTACCGTGCGGCGACGGCGAGGTCGGGGATGTGGGGCAGGGTCGTCGGCAGCAGGGCCTGTTGCAGGCCCTGGGCGAGGTCGTGCTTGGCGTCGTACAGCAGCGCGCGGTCCATGGCCTGGGCGATGAGCCCGCTCAGCGACACGAGGACCGCTCGGTCGCTCGCGCTGAAGGAGTGCGGCCGGTCGTAGGACAGGACGCAGCAGCCGACGCGGCGTTCGGCGACCAGCAGGGGCAGGAAGGCCCAGGCCTGCTTCCCGCTGAGCACGGGCGCTCGCGGGTAGGCGCGGGCGATGTCCTCGGGCTCGGTGTAGAAGGCGGGCATGCCGCTCTGCAGGACGTGACCGGCGGGGGTGAGGTCGGTGTCCAGGGGGAGGCCGTCCAGGCGGGTGACGGTGCGCGGGTCGTAGCCCCGGTGCCCGATGATCTTCAGGCGCCCGGCGTCGGCGGCGGACATGACCATGCCGTTCGCGCCGAAGGCGGGCGTGATCTGGTCGGCCACCACGCTGACGACGTCGGCCACGGTGACCGTCTGGCTCAGGGCGGCGGCCAGGTGGATCAGCTGGTGGACCCGGCCTGTGCCGGCCCCCTGGGGTGGGCCGAGCGACGGGGAGATCGGGGGCGCCGCGCCCTGCTGCGGGTTGCGGTGACGGGCCCGGGAGATGAGCGCGCTGATGCCGCTGTCGTTCGGGTACAGCCGGATGTCGAGCCACTGGTCCGGCGGGCGGAGCGCGGTGTAGGCGACGGGCTCCCGGCTGAAGACGGCGGTGCGGTAGTGGTCCTCGTGTACCGGGTCGTCGAGCCACGAGACCGACTGCCAGGGCAGGGTGCCGAGCAGGCGCTCGGTGGTGCCGCCGATCAGACGCGCGGCGGCGTCGTTGAGGTAGGTGATGCGCCCCTCCAGGTCGAGGCTGAGGGCGCCGACGGGCAGCCGCTGCACCAGATCGGTGGCGGCGAGTTCGTTCTGTGCCGGATCCCGGCCCGGGTGGCGCAGGGGTACGGCCCGAGGTGTCTCCGGAATGCTCCGGCGTGCGGGTGACTCGTCCAGCGCCTGGGTGAGCCGCCGTGCGCTGGACAGGATGTGCCCGCGTTCGCGGCGGGTCAGGGATGGCGGGTGGTTCGCGGACCACACGAGCGCCAGGACGCCCCACCTGCGGGCGCCGTGCAGCGGGGCGAAGGCCAGCGCGCACTGGTACGGGATGCCGGCTGCCGCGTTCGGATAGAGGCGGGCCATGTCCTCCTGCCGTCCCACCCACACCAGACGGTCCTCTCGCACCGCCTCCGACAAGGGGCCGGCGGCCGACACCGCCACGCGCCACCAGGGCGCGGCCACGACCGCCGGCACTCCGCAGACCGCCGTCAGACAGAGCACGGGCTCGGACGGCGACAACACGTACACACCCCCGGCGAAGGCCCCCGTATGGCGCACGGTGGAGCCGAGCACCTCGTCCAGGGACGCCTCGCCACCGGGAAGGCCATGCCTGTCATCCGTCACATGTCCGACATTATGCCGAGCCGTCCCCTGGCGACACGCGTACGGCCGGGTCGGCGGGGGCGCCGGTCGCCGCCTGCCGCCCGGCGTCCCCCGCCGACCCGGACCGTCAGGGGCTCCGGGCCTCCGGCGCCCCGGCGGCCCCGGTATGGCGACGCGTGCGCGGGCACCGCACGAGGACGCGGCCGGGACGACGAGGACTGTCAGCCGGCCGACGCGGGGGCGGGCGGGGTCCAGCGCCGGGTGCGGGGCACGCCGCCGGAGACGCCGAAGTCCTTCTTCAGCTGCTCGGGGATGGCGTAGTGCATGACGCGGCCGCGGGTGAGGGAGGACAGCTCCAGCAGGGTGGTGAGGTGGCCGAGGCGGTCCAGCGCCCAGGCCCCGACCGGCGAGGCGTCCTCGATGCTCTCCAGCACGCCCAGCATGCTGGGGACGACCTTCACCACGCTGTCCCAGCGGGTGCTGGGAACCTGGAGCCAGTCGGCGCAGGTTTCGCCGATCAGGTAGCGGATCAGCGCGGAGACGACCGGGTCGAAGAAGGTGCCGGGCACGACGTCCTCGTACAGGTCGATCAGCTGCCGGGTCAGGTGGGCGCCCTCCTGGGAGGGGCCCATGTGACGGAGCATGTACCGGTCGAGGAACTGCCGGGCCTCGTCCAGGTCCCTGGGCACGGCCGCCTGGTCGACGCCGAGGATGGCGCCGACCACGCGCCAGGCGTAGAAGTAGGCCTCGGCGCCCTCGGTGGACATGTGGATGCCGAGGCGGTGCAGGCTGTCCAGGACGAGCAGGGAGAAGAACATCTGTCCGCCGATCATGTCCTCCTGACAGATCGGCGTTCCCAGCGCCTGGTCGTCCCAGCGGTTCTCCCGCTTGAGATGGTGGCGGATGGAGGCGTGCAGCAGGCGTACCTTCTGCGCGGCGGGAAGGAAGCGGCCGCCGGCCTCGAAGGCGTCGGGCCGCATGAGGTAGACGGTGAACTGCCCGGTCTCCGCCATCCGCTTGGAGGGGTAGTCGAGGCCGTGGGTGGCGGACAGCAGCCGCGCCACATGGGGAACGACGTAGCAGGCCGGCATGGCGGCGAACGACAGCGCGGTGGAGATATGGACGTTGTTGTCGATGAAGAACAGCCTGGCCTTCTCCATCTCGTCCCAGTCCACCCAGGCCGGCGGTGTGGAGGTGGCCTCCAGGTAGGCGCGGGCGACGTCGGGCAGCCCGTCGGGCAGCGGAGCGCCGGAGGTGGAGACGTACCGCATCAGGGTGTTGAACGTGCCGACCTCCCCCCGCTCGAACAGGGTGGCCACGACGCTGTCGGCGAGTTCGTCACCGGAGTGGCGCAGGGCGTCCATCGACGCCTGGGTGTAGGTCATGACTGCGTCCTTGTCTGCGGGTCCCGGGCGCGGCGGAGACCGCCGCGGCGTCGGAGGGGTTCAGTGCCGGCGGTCGGTGGCCGACCGCGCGAGGACACCCAGGGCGTGCCGGGCGTCGGGAGGCATGTCGAGCGCGGTGAGGACCCGGGCGGCCTCCCCCACGCGCGAGCGGATCATCTCCTCGACCCGGGCCGGTGCGTCGAGGGAGGTCAGCAGGTCCCGGAAACGGGTCAGATGCCGGTCGTCCGCGTCCCGGCGCCCCAGCATCTCGGCCAGCTGGACACGCTGGGCGGGCAGCGCGGCCTGCCAGGCCGCGGCCAGCAGGGCGGTCGGGCGCTGACCGCGGATGTCGTCCAGGCCGGCTTTCCCCGTGCGTTCCGGCTCGCCGAACAGGCCGAGCAGGTCGTCGCGGAGCTGGAACGCCTCTCCCAGCGGCAGCCCGTAGGCGGAGAAGCCGGCGCGCAGGTCCGGCGCGGCTCCGGCGAGCAGCCCTCCGATGAGCAGGGGCTGCTCGACGGTGTACTTGGCGGTCTTGTAGCGGATGATCTTCAGCGAGGCGTCCGTGTCCGGCAGGGAGCCGGTGCGCAGGATCTCCAGGCACTCGCCCGCGACCAGTTCGCGGGCCAGTTCCGCCCACAGCGGCCGGGCTCGTGCGAGATAGGCGGCGGGCAGGCCGCTGGTGGCGAACAGCTGCCCCGCGAGCGCCATCAGGTGGTCCCCGACCAGCATGGCAAGGGAGCGGGCAGCGCTCCGGGCGCGCGGACGGCCGGCCAGGGGTGCCCGCAGGGCGACGTGGGCGGTGGGCCGGTTGTGCCGCAGCGGACTGTCGTCGATGAGATCGTCGTGGACCATCGCCGCCGCGTGCACCAGCTCCATCGAGGCGGCGGCCCGCACGAGGGCGTCGCTGTCGGGCTGCCCCGCCGCGCGCCAGCCCCAGTAGCAGAACGCCGCCCGTAGCCGCTTGCCGTGCTCCGCCGCACACCGCAGTTGCTCCGCCACCGGATCCAGGAGGGCGTCGATCGCGCGAAGGTGGTCGGCTTCCTCCGCCAGGAACTCCGACAGGACACCGTCGACGCGCGCCTTGAACGCGGCCGGCGGCCAGGGCTCAGACATCGCCGTCGGCGGCCGCGCGCCGGGCGAGCACCTGCTGGGCGAGCACCTCCAGGTGGGCGGGGGCGGCCGCGTACCGGTCGAGGGCGAGCCTGCCCCGGGACATCAGGTCCCGCTCCGCGTCCCGCACGAGGTCGACGCCGTCCGAGCGGCGCAGCAGATGCCGCAGCGTGCCCGTGGCCGAGCTGACGGTGCTCACCGCCAGATCGGCCAGACCTGCCACGAGCAGCACGGCCTGCTCGTCGAGACGATCGTTCTGTGGCTGTGTCGGCGTCATGCCCCGGACCCCCAAGAAAGCACGTGGTGCGCCGTACGCGGCGCTGCTGTTCCGATCATGGGGCCGTCCCCGGGGCGCACACGCTCCGGATACCGCAACGAGTGACGGAGGGGAACACCTGTCCCCTAGGGCGCGCCACGGCGTCGCGAGCGGTCACCGGGCCCCCGTCTCCGGGCCACCGGCCGCCGAGAAGGGGCCGCCCCGGACCGCACGGATGGCGGCATCGCGGCGCGGCGGGAATCATGTGACGGTGACCGGTCGCGCCGGTGGTCATGCCGACGCACGGGTGCGCGGGTGGCTCGCACGCGGACGAGCGCCGCGACCTCGCCGAGGAGGGATGCCGATGCCGACGAGGGTGAACCGGTGCCCGCGTGGGGCCCACACCCCACCGCGCGCCCACGTGTGCGTACCCGCCCCGTCGCCGGTGACCGGAGCCATCCGGTGATGAGTCCGGCCCACGGCGAGGACGAGGGCGGCCGGGACGGGGTCGAGGGGCCCGTGGACGAGGACGCGGAGTTCTCCGCGCTGCTGGAGGACAGCGCCGAGGATCTGTACGAGCACGCGCCCTGCGGCTATCTGTCGACCCAGCTGGACGGCCGGATCGCGAAGATCAACACCACCCTGCTCGACTGGCTCGGCCACCGGCGCGGCGACCTGGTCGGCCGCAAGCGCTTCTCCGACCTGCTGACGGTCGGCGGCCGGCTCTACCACGAGACCCACTTCGCACCGCTGCTGCGGATGCAGGGCGAGATCAGCGGCATCGCCCTGGAGATGCGGGCCGCTGACGGGTCCCGCCTGCCGGTCCTGGTCACGTCCACCCTGAAGAGGGACAGCGACGGCCGGCCCCTGCTGATCCGTACCACCGTCTTCGACGCCCGCGACCGCCGTGCCTACGAGAACGAGCTGCTGCTCGCCCGCCAGGAGGCGGACCGGGAACGCGACCGCCTGCAGGCTCTGGCCGCCACCCTGCAGAAGACGCTGCTGCCGCCCGTACTGGCTGACGTGCCGGGCCTGGACGTCTCGGCGTACTACCACCTCGCCTCCGTGGACGAGGTCGGCGGCGACTTCTACGACCTCTTCCCCCTGGCGGCGGGCACCTGGGGGCTGTTCCTGGGCGACGTGTGCGGCAAGGGGGCCGCCGCGGCGGTCGTCACCTCCCTGGTCCGCTACACCCTCCGTGCCGCCGCCGTCTACGACCCCGATCCGGTCGCCGTGCTCGGCAACCTGAACACGGTCCTGAACCACGAGGACGACGGCGCCGACCCCCGTTTCTGCACCGTCGTCTTCGGCCTGCTCACCCCTGCCCCCGACCTGGGTGGCTTCCACGTCACCCTGGCCAGTGGCGGGCACCCTCCCGCGGTCCTGATGCGCGCCGACGGCACTGCCGACCCGCTGCCCACCCCCGGCGGACAGCTCATCGGCGTCCTGCCCGACGCCCACATCGCCACCACCACCGTCCACCTCGGCCCCGGCGACGGCCTCCTCCTCTACACCGACGGCCTCACCGAAGCCCACACCGCCGGCGGCGGCGACGACCGGTACGGCGATGAGGCCCTCCTCGCGTTCTGCCGCGCCCTCGCCCCCGCGACCGCTTCGGACACGGTCGACGCGGTCCGCGCCCTGCTGGACACCTTCGGCGGTGGCGTCGACGACGACACGGCGGTCCTGGCCATCCACGTGCCCCGAGCCCCTGGTGAGGAACGGGGGTGACCCGCCGCCTGTCACTCCGTGCGTCCGTCGGTGCCGCACGTCGTGGGGTCCGCCACGCGCCGGGGCGCGCACGGTCCGCGCGCCGGAGATCAGGGCCGGGCCGGTTGGGCGGCGAGGTCCCAGCGCGAGGTGTCCGCACCGCTTCGTGGCGTTCAGCCGTCGCCGGGGAAGCGAGGGCGGGTCCAGAGGGTGAGGTCGCTGCTGGTCGCGACCGCCAGGGTGAGACCGGACGGGGAGAAGCCCGCGGTGCGCAGTTCCGCGTGTGCGGAGTGGAAGACGTGCCACCAGGTGCCGCCCGCCGCTCCCTTGTTCGCTCCGCCGTCGGCGGAGAGGAGGACGCGGTCGTGGGGCCAGTCGGGGCTGACGACATCCACCGTCCAGCCGTCCGCCGTGGTGCTGTGCAGACCGCCCCCGAACAGGCCGGCGACCCGGATCTCGGTGCCGTCGACGGGGCCTATGCCGGGGCAGGCGAGGTCCGGGTGCGCGTCGGGGGTGCTGGTGGCGAGGTCGGGATCCCGGTCCCGTGCGATCTTCCGGCCGGTGACGGCGTCGAAGAGTCCGTGCCCGTCGTGGGACACGACCATGACGAGGTCGTGTCCCGTGTCGGGATGGACCGCGAAGCCGATACCGAGCAGGCCGCCGATGGGAGTCGTGCGGTCCAGGACCGGCCGCCACGGTGCAGGGGCCGGCATGACGGGGGCGGCGAGGTAGCGATCGCGCAGGCGCTGCTGGTGCTCCGTGATCAACCTGTCTCCTCGGTTCGGTCGACCTGAAGGGTCTCTCGCACGGCGCGCCGAGTCGACTCGATTTCAGGCGGGTCGCCCGCCGCCACCGAGAGCGGATGGGGATCGCTGCCCAGCGCCCCCGCCGGCTTCACCGCCAGGATCACGGCCACGGCGCCGCCGTCTCCCCGGGCGGTCGAGAGCGGATCGGCGCCCCGTGGACAAGGGTCCCCTCTTCGGCCGGGTACCACTGTGCACCGCGTCGAGGCCGGCGGCCACCAGCCCCCGGCCCCCGCGTCCGTGTCGGCGGCCGGCGGCCGCCGGTCAGCGCGGAACGCGCGAGCGGGTGCGGGCCAGTCCGCCGAGGACGAGGGACGTCAGGCCCACCGCCAAGGCCACGAAGGCACCGCCGCGCCCGTTGCCGGTGCCGATGCCGGTGTCGGAGGTGGCGACCACCAGCGCACCGAGGGCCATGGCGATCGCGCCCGCGACCAGGGCCACCACTGCCCGGCTTCGCGCGAAGCCGGCGGTCGTGCGGCCGGCGGAACGCAGAGCCCAGGTGCCGGCGGCAACACCGGCCAGTCCCACGAGCCCGGCCAGGAGGGACCCGAGTCGTCCGCCGCTCATGGCGAGGACGTCGGCGGCGAGGGGCGGGAAGGCGACGTGCGCGGAGTCGGATACGGCGGGACCGAAGCGGACGGGCATGGGGCGCTCCTTCTACGGCGACGGGATACGGCTTGAGGATGCCCGCCGGACCCGCCACCCGTCGTCCGGCGCTCGTGGACATCGCGCGCTACCGCGGACGCGGCAGGCGCGGCGGACGTACCGCGCCCGCGGTAGCCGACCGCTCCTGCCCTGGCGGGACGTCGGCGGAGCGGGATGAGGCTAGGGTGCGCGCATGCGTACAGGTCGATTCGGTGTTCGAGCCGACGTCAGGGACGGGTCGGTCGCCGTCGGGGTGGCGGCGGCGCTGCTGATCACCGGCCTGTCCGGGAGGCACTCCACCGCCGGAATTGACCTGGTGGGCTATGCGCTGCTGACGGCCGGTGGCCTCGCTCTGGCGGTCGGCCGCCGGGCTCCGGTCCCCGTCCTGCTCGTCACCGGCCTCTGCGCCGTGGGCTATCAGGCGGCCGGTTTCGACGTGCCCGCCGTCGCATACCTGTTCGCGGTGTACGCGGCGATGCGGTCGGGACACCGGCTCCTCACGGTGGTGACGAGCGTGGCCGTGCTGGCGGCGCTCCCGCTCGCGGCCCTCGCCTCGGGTCTGCACGACACGGGCGAGGCGTTCGCGCGGGCCCGGGGCGCCCTGGAGATCGCCTGGCTGATCGCCGCCGGCGCGGCCGGGGAGGCCCTGCGGCAGGCCGAGCGTCGGGCGGACGAAGCCGAGCGCACCCGCGAGGAGACCGCTCGACGCCGTGCCGACGAGGAGCGGCTGCACATCGCGCGAGAGCTGCACGACTCGCTCACCCATCAGATCTCCGTCGTCAAAGTGCAGTCCGAGGCCGCCGTGCACGTCGCCCGCAGGCGAGGCGAACAGGTGCCCGAGGCCCTGCTGGCGATCCGGGAGGCGGGGCGGGCGGCGGCCCGCGAGCTGCGGGCGACGCTGGAGGCGCTGCGCGACGACGACACCGCGCCGCCGCTCGGACTCGAGCACATCCCGGAGCTGGTGGAACGGGCGGGCGCGGCCGGCACCCTGGAGACGACGCTGACGGTGGAGGGACAGCGGCACGACGTGCCGTCCGCCGTGGGCCGGACCGCCTACCGCATCGTCCAGGAGGCCCTGACCAACGTCGCCCGGCACGCCGCCGCCACGACGGCGTCGGTCCGTATCGAGTACCGGCCGGACGCGGTCGCCCTGCGTGTCGACGACGACGGCAGGGCCAGGCCGGACCACGCCCCGGAGCCGGGGATCGGGATGCTCGGCATGTGCGAGCGTGTCACCGCCCTCGGGGGACACCTGCGTGCGGCGCCGCGCGGCGAGGGCGGCTTCTCCGTCCAGGCCGAGCTGCCCGTGGAACGAGCGTCGTGATCCGTGTCCTGCTGGTCGACGACCAGCCGCTCATCCGCAGCGGATTCCGCGCCCTCCTCGACCTCGAGGACGACATCGAGGTGGTGGCCGAGGCCGGCGACGGTCTGGAGGCGCTGGAGCTCATCCGAAGGCATCTGCCGGACATCGCGCTCGTCGACATCCGGATGCCGGTCCTCGACGGCATCGAGGCGACCCGGCGTATCGCGGCCGACCCGGCGCTCGCCCAGGTCCACGTCGTCATCCTGACCAACTACGGCCTGGACGAACACGTCTTCGACGCGCTGCGCGCCGGCGCCGCCGGCTTCCTGGTCAAGGACATCGTGCCCGAGGACTTCCTGCACGCCGTGCGCGTCGCCGCGCGCGGAGACGCCCTGCTCGCACCCTCCATCACCCGCAAGCTCATCGACCGGTACGTCACCCTGCCGCCCGACACCGGCACGCGCACGGCGCTGGAGGAGCTGACCCACCGCGAACGCGAGGCGGTCACCCTGGTCGCGCGGGGCCTGTCCAACGACCGCATCGCCGAGACCATGGTGATCAGCCCCGCGACCGCGAAGACCCACGTCAACCGGGCCATGACCAAGCTCCACGCCCGCGACCGCGCCCAGCTCGTCGTACTCGCCTACGAGTCGGGCCTGGTGACCCCCGGGCAGTGACCGCGCGGACGGCCGCGGGGGTGAGGGCTCGGACGCGTCGAGCCTCCCGCCGGCGAGCGGCTCAGTCGGGCAACTCCTGTTCGACCCAGATCGTCTTGCCGGTCGCGGTGTAGCGGCTGCCCCAGCGCAGGCTCAGCTGGGCGACGAGGAAGAGTCCCCGGCCGCCTTCGTCCGTGGTGCGGGCGCGCCTGAGGCGGGGCTGGGTGCTGCTGGGGTCGCTGACTTCGCAGATGAGCACGGTGTCACGGATGAGACGGAGCCCGACGGGTCCGCCGGCGTAGCGCATGGCGTTCGTCACGAGCTCGCTGACGATCAGCTCGGTGGTGAACGCCAGGTCGTCCAGGCTCCACACGGCGAGCCTTTCCAGCACCGACGCCCGGGCGTCGGCTACCGCCGAGAGGTCGGCGGGGAAGGACCACTGGGCGATGTCGCCGGGGTCCAGCGGACGGTTGCGGGCCAGCAGCAGGGCCGTGTCGTCCCCGGCGGCGGGCCGTGCGGAGACGAGGGACCGAGCGGCCTCCTCCAGTGGCTGCCGCGCGGTCTGGCAGACCGAGAGCCTCCCGGCCAGGTTCCGCAGCGCGGCGTCCACGTCCGCTTCACCGTCGTCCAGCAGGCCGTCCGTGAAGAGGGCGAGCATGCTCCCCGGTTCGAGGCGGACCGTGGTCGTCTCGAAGGGGAGGCCGCCCGTGCCGAGGGGAGGCCCGGGACGCAGGTGCACGGTCCGCGCCTTCCCTTCCGGGGTCACCACGATCGGCGGGGGGTGTCCGGCGCTGGCGAAGGAGCACTGCTCCGTGACCGGGTCGTACAGCGCGAACAGGCAGGTCCCGCCGACGACGTCGCGGTGCTCCGGCTCGGCTTCCCCCGCCAGTCGTGTCACGAGGTCGTCGAGGCGGGTCAGCGTCTCGTCCGGTGGCAACTCCAGATCCGCCAGCGTCTGCACCGCCGTCCGCAGGCGTCCCATGGTCGCCGAGGCGTGCAGGCCGTGACCGATCACGTCGCCGACGACCATCGCGACCCGCAAGGAGGGCAGCGGGATGGCGTCGAACCAGTCGCCGCCGATGTCCGCGCCGCCGCCCGCCGGCTGATACGTACCCGCCGTCTCCACCGCCGTGGTGCGCAGCGGAGCCCAGGGCAGCAGCCGCCGTTGCAGAGCCACGGCGGCGCGGTGTTCGCGCGTGTAGCGGCGGGCGTTGTCCACGCTCAGCGCGGCGTGCGCGGCGATCTCCGACAGCAGTTCCGCGTCCTGCGCGGTGAACGGAGCGGCCGGTTCGGTGCGCCATACGGCGATGACACCGAGGACCATGCCGCGCGCCGCCATGGGGGCGACGGCGACCGAATGGCCCTTGTCCGGAACGACCAGCGCGATCAGCGAAGGGTCGTCGGACAGCGCGCGTTCGAGTGCGGCCCGTTCGACGACGACGGTGCGTCCCTCCTGCAGCTGCCGGATTCCCGGTGTGTCGGGCAAGGGGGGCACCGCGGCTTCGGGCGCGAGGAGCGCGGCGGGCCATGTGCCGGTCGAGGACCGCGCGGCCGTCCGGCGCAGGTGCAGATCCCCGCCGCCGAACGACCGGGGCGGCTCGTCACCGTCGAGAACCGCCTCCGCGAGGTCGACCGAGACGAGAGCGCCGAAGTCGGGGACCAGGAGATCGGCGATCTCCGCCGCGGTCTGCCGTATGTCCAGGGAGTGTCCGATGGTGACGGCGGCCGTGTGGCGCAGCCGGAGCCGCTGTCCTGCGAGCCACTGCTCCGTCCCGTCGGTCAGCAGCACCGCGACGCCCGCCGGATCGCCCTTCCGGTCCTCGAGCCGGACCACCGACACGGAGAGCGACCACTCACAGAGGGGAGGGGACAGGGAGTGCACGTGGTGCTCGCGCGCGACGACGGGCTCGCCGGTGCGCAGAACCTCCCGCAGCGTCGCCTCCGCCGTGGCGGCGTCCTCCCGGGACATGACCGACCTCAGACTGCTCGCGACCGGCAGCAGAGGCATGGAGGCGACGGTGTTCGCCGCCCGCACCCGCAGGTCGGTGTCGCGCACGACGAATCCGATCCGGTCCTGTGTGAGCAGGGCGCGCAGGAGAGCGGAGCCCAGTCCGGCCTCCTTCGCGGCGTCGGGGGCCGTGAGCAGCATGAGGCGGTACGGCGATCCGGCCATCGGCGCCAGCCGGTACAGCATGGGCGTGGGCGCACCCGAGCCCCGCCGCGGCACGACGGTCCCCGAGGCGGGCGGATCGGCGGGCAGGCCGGGGAACAGCTCCGTGAGAGGGAGGCCGCGGACCTCGCCCGCTCCGCGGTCGAGGATCGCCTCGGCGGCCCGGCTCACCGCTGCCACGTTCCCCTCCGCGTCGACCAGTACGGTCGCGGGCTCCGGCGGCGCCTCCGTGCCGTCCTCACGTTCCAGGGAAGTCATCCCAGGTCCTCTCTGGAGGGAGCGGGACCCCCAGTGCCTCCCATTCGATGCTAGTTCGTGGGCCGGATCCTGCCAGGCCGGGGGAGCGGGGGAAGAGGTGCGCGCGGTCACCGACCCGTGCCCGACCCCTACCGGAGCGGCTGACCGCCGCAGCCGCGGAGCGCAGGGCCCGCGCGCCGCGTCCAGCGGTCCCGTGGCGTGGCGTGGAGGGCGCGCCCTCCCGCTGACCGGCGGGTCTGCGTGCACCGGAGCATCACCGGTCTCGCCGTCCTCGCCGTCGGCGACCTCGGCCTCGTCCTGGCGGAGACGTCCCCCGGCGTCACACTCCGGCAGACCGCCGCCGCCGCCACCGCGGCGCCGCCGCCTGCCGGAGGCGGCTGAGTCGTCGTCCGCCCGAGGAACGGAGCAGCGGTCCCGTCCCGGGGCTCGGCGGTCAGGCGGTGTCCGGCTCCACGCGGGTCGTGAGGCGCCCGGCCGCCTCGAGCCGGGACAGCCGGCGGTGCTCCCGGGCGGCCCATCGCCGCACCCTCCCGGTCTCCAGGGGGGTGCCGTGCCCGACGTGGAGCCGCGTGGGATCGAGATCCAGCATCCTGCGCAGACTCGCGAGGTTGCGGAGTGGATCGTCGTGGAAGGGAGGGTTGGCGGGCTTGCCCGGGATGAGGCCCATGAACGAGTTGGCGATCAGGTCACCGGCGACGAGGTCCCCGTCGTCGGTGAGCACGGAGACGGAGCCGGCGGTGTGTCCGGGGGTGGGCATGATGCGCGCCGCGATCCCGAAGTCCTCCAGCGCCGTCTCCCCGTGGACGAGGACGTCCGGTTCGAGCGGTTCGGCCCGGACATGGAGGTTCCTGTTCCTGGCCAGAAGCCGCCCCATCGGACCCGTGGGCAGGTAGGGCTTGCGTACCCGGCCGGTTCTGTACGGTCCGAGGTCGGCCACGTGACCCGCCACCGGCGCTCCGGTCAGGCGCCGCAGTTCGGCGGCGGCGCCGAAGTGGTCGAGGTGGCCGTGGGTGAGGACGATCAACGAGACGTCGGTGGGGTCCACACCGTGGGCGGCCACCTGGTCGTGGATCCTCCGGCCGCTTCCCGGTGCCCCGGCGTCGACGATGACGGGCCTTCGGCCGAGCAGCAGGTAGGCGTTGATGGCGTGCCGGCCCATGACGGGCAGGGGGATGACTCGGGTACGGGACACTGACTTCTCCCAGTGGTGTGGTGTGGTGCCGAGGGGGCGGGCATGGCGGTGTTCCGCCGGGCGGCGGCGCGCGAGGCGATGATGAGTGAGGGGATGACGCGTCGGGTCAGCGGAAGCGGCGACGGTATTCCGCCGGGGTGGTTCCCAGTCGGCGCTTGAAGGCGCGGTGCAGGCTCTCCACGGAGCCGAGGCCGCTGGCGGCGGCGACCTCCGGCAGGGTGCGGTCGCTCTCCTGCAGCAGCCGGCGAGCGGCCTCGAGCCGTGCGGACTCGACGTAGGCGGCCGGCGTGGTGGCCGTGCGCCCGCGGAAGAGTCGTGAGAAGTGGCGCACGCTCAGGTGCAGTCGCGCGGCGAGCGCCTCGGCGGAGAGGTCTTCGGTGAGGTGCTCGCCGATCCAGACGCGCAGGTCGTCGATCCGGTCGCCGGTGGCGGTCGACACGGCGAGAGGCACGCTGAACTGGCTCTGGCCGCCCGAGCGTTTGACGTACATGACCATCATCCGGGCGGTGGACAGGGCGAGATCCTGGCCGTGGTCCTCGGCGACCATCGCCAGCGCCATGTCCATCCCGGACGTGATACCGGCGCAGGTCCAGACCCGGCCCGCGCGGATGAAGATCGGGTCCGGATCGACGGCGACCCGCGGGTGCGCGGAGGCCAGCCGCGCGGCCGTGAGCCAGTGCGTCGTGGCGGGCAGGCCGTCCAACAGCCCCGCCTCGGCCAGCAGGTGCGCGCCGGCGCAGATCGAACCGATCCGGCGGGTCCGCGGCGCCGAGTCCCGCAGCCAGTCGACGATCCCGCGATGGAGCACCGGCGCGACACCCGAGGCGTCGACGGTGACCGCACCCGAGATCAGCAGCGTGTCCACGTCGTCGTCCACCTCCGCGAGCGTCAGGTCGGCCATGAGCCGAACCCCGCTGGACGTGGTCACGGGTTCGCCGTCCGGCGTCGCGATGCGGACGGTGTAGCCGGGGCGGCCGGCGTCGGCGACCCGCGTGGCGACGGAGAACACCTCGGCCGGGCCGGTGACGTCGAGCAGTTCGGCGCCCGGGAAGGCGGCGATGACGACGCTGTGCGTGTGGAGCATGGGCTGATCATTTCGCGCCGGTGCGATGGCCGCAATGACCATGTTCTGTCATATTCGGCCATGGAGTTCCCGCGTGCCCGTCATGCGGGTGCACCCCGGCTCCTCGTCCGCGTCCATGCTCGCGTGCATGGACGCGGACGTGCCCGCCGCCCGGCCATGCTTCGCACCGCCCGCCCGGGCGGCGCGTCCGTACCGGCCCGGTGGTCAGCGGCCGGCCGAGGCCTGCTGGGTGTCGGCGCCGGAACTGACGTGTCGATGGGTCTCCTGGGGGCCGTGCCAGTCCAGGCACATCACGGTGGCGTCGTCCTCGAGCTGGCCGCCGGCGGCGTCCCGCACCGCCGAGGTCAGCAGCAGGGCCGTCTCCCGAGGGTGGAGGTCCCGCGTGCGCTCCAGCAGCGCGGGCAGGTCGACCGTCTCTCCGTGACGTTCGAGCATGCCGTCGGTGAACATGAGCAGCCGGTCCCCGGGGCGCAGGTCGACGTCCTGCACGCGGTAGGGGTGAGGCATGGGCACGGACAGCCCGAAGGGATGGTCCACCTCGAAGGCGAGCGCCTGCGCGACTCCGCCGCGCAGGCGCAGGGGCCAGGGGGGGGCCGGCGTTCACGAGCCGGGCCTGTCCGGTGTGGATGTCGATGCGGAGCAGCTGGCCGGTGGCGTGGCCGCGTCCGTGGTCGGCCAGGGCCTGGTCGGCCAGGCGGGCCTGCTCGGGCAGGCCCGCCCCCGCGCGGCGGGCCCCGCGCAGGGCGGCGAGCAGGACGGTGGCGGCCAGGGCGGCGTCGAGATCGTGACCCATGGGGTCGGTCACCGACACGTGCAGGGTGTCTCGGTCCAGGATGTAGTCGAACGTGTCGCCGCTGAGGTCCTCGGACGGTTCGAGATGTCCGCACAGGGTGAACTGGGCGGCCTCGCACGACAGGGACGGCGGCAGCAGCTGGTACTGGATCTCCGCCGCGAGGGTGGGAGGCCTGGAGCGTTTGCCCCAGGTGTAGAGATCGGTGAAGCGCCCGTTGGCGATCACGACGTACGCGAGGACGTGCGCCGCCTCCGCGACCTCGTCGAGCACGTCCGCGCCCGGACCGGCCGGCAGGAGCAGTTCCAGGAGCCCGATCGCGTCTCCCCGGTTGGTGACCGGCACGATCACCCGATGCCCCTGGTCGGTCGCCTCCTGGTACGGCCGCTGGGTACGGACCACCTGCTCGTACACGCTGCCGAACAGGGGGATCCGCTGAAGCTCCCGCCCGCCCTCCACGGCCCCGGCGGTGGACAGCCGTGCCACCGCCTTGCCCGTCAGGTCCAGGATGAGGAAGGAGACCCGCACCGCGTCGAACCGCCGGCGCAGGTCCTGCGCGACCACGTCGACGGCGTCCACCGGCGCCGCCGTCTCCGCCGCCGTCAGCAGCCGGGGAAGCCCACTCTGCCCACCGCTCACAGCCACGGTGCTTTCGATGAGGCCCTCCATCTGCGGCTCGGGGGAACCGCTGGGCTCTCCCCTCCCATGATGGACCGGCGCGTACCGGTCCGCCGTGCGGCGCGGACAGCGGGGCAGACGGGGGGGAGCCGCGTGACGTCGGCGGGCGGCAGGCCGCCGCTCGCAGCGGGCACGCCGCCGTGCTGCGGGCGTGCCGGGAGCTGCCGTCGACCGAGGGGCCCCACAGGCCGCGACGATCCGCGCGGTGGCCGCGCGCGGGTGTGTCCCCGGAGACGGGACACCACTCCCGGACCCTCGGTTCAGGAACCGCTTCGCGGCCGCCGCGGCGAGCCGGTAGCCGGGTGCGCCTGCGGGGGAGCGGCGTCATCGCCCCCGCGCTGCCGGGGCGGCCGCCCTCAGGGGGGTGAGGCCCCTGGAGCGTGAGCCGCCGGTCGTGCGGAGCGGTATCGAAGGCGCGAGGGAGGGGCAGGCCCTCGACGAGCGCGTCGAGCCGGCGGGCCGTGCCGGGGTCGAAGCGCCGCTCCGGCAGCCGCCGACTGCGGAGCATCCGACTCCGCCCGCGACCCCGGCTGACGGCGGGCGACGGTGCGCGGTCCGGCAGCCCGTGATCTCGGGAAGCGCTACTTCCCGTCACTTTTTCTGCTCTCTGGACAAAGTATGGACGCCGTCAGGAGAAGTCCCTACGGTGTCCGTTGCGACGGTGGGGGCCCAGGCCGCCCACCCGCAGCGACTCCGTGTCCGGGACGACGGCGCGCCCCGGCGGCGGTGGATCCCCCTTGCCCGATCGAGCCCTCCACCCGGGGGCCGTCAGGAGGTCACGTGCATCCACGGCTGTCCACCCGCCGACTGGCCAGACGCCTGGCCGGACCGTTTCTCGCCTCGTTACTGGGCCTCGGCCTGGCGGCCGGCCCGGCCCCGGCCGCCGGCTCCGCCCCCGCCGCTCTCCCGCCGCAGGAGCCCGGAGTCACCCTCCGCGTCTTCGACGTGCAGGCCCCGCTGAGCGACCTCTGCACGCTGAAAGGGGGACAGACCCCCAACATCGACAAGCTGATGCCGGTCATCGACTGGTCCGCGTCCGGGGACTTCGGCCTGGAGAGCAACTTCGTCACCCACGTCATCGGCAATCTCGCCGTCCCGCAGTCGGGCAGCTACACCCTCCGCCTCACCAGCGACGACGGATCCCGCCTCTGGCTCGACGGCCACCTGCTGATCGACCACGGCGGCCTCCACGGTGCCGAGCCGAAGGAAGCGACCGTCGACCTGACGGCCGGTCACCACGCTTTGCGCATCGAGCACTTCGAGCGCGACGGAGGCCAGCAGCTGACACTTGCCTGGAAACCGCCCGGCGCCTCCGGCTTCACCCTCGTGCCGAACACGGCCCTGAGCACGGACGCCGGCGTCGTGCGTGTGACCGCGCCCGGCCGCAAGGAGTGCGAGGCCGGCACGGACTCGCCCGGCGACGGCCTGCCCCTGACCGGAGTGCACCCCGACTTCACCCTCACGCAGCTCCGTCCCAGCGGCTTCGAGCCACAGGTCTCCGCGATGGACTGGCTGCCGGACGGCCGTCTCGCCGTCACCACCTGGGGCGGCAGCAACAACACCCTCGGCGAGGTCTACCTGCTGTCCAACGTCACGGGAAGCACCGGCCCGGACAAGGTGACCGTGAAGAAGGTGGCCTCGGGCCTGAAGGAGCCCATGGGCATCACGTACGTCGACGGCAAGCTCTACGTCTCCCAGAAACACGAGCTGACCGAGCTCGGCGACACCAACGGCGACGAGATCACCGACCAGTACCGGAGGGTGGCGACCTGGCCCTTCGGCGGCAACTTCCACGAGTTCGCCTTCGGCCTGCTCTACAAGGAGGGGTTCTTCTACCTGAACCTCTCGGTGTCCATCAACTACGGTGGCGCGACCACGGATCCGCAGCCCGCCCCGAATCGCGGGACCACCGTCAAGGTGAACCGGCAGACAGGCGCCGTCACGTACGTCGCCGGCGGGCTGCGCACCCCGAACGGCATCGGATGGGGCCCTGAGGGCGACATCTTCGTCACCGACAACCAGGGCGGCTGGCTTCCCTCCTCCAAGCTGGTGCACATCAAGCAGGGCCGATTCTTCCACCACCACACCAACCCGGTCGGGCCCTTCGACACCCAGCCGGTGACCAAGCCGGTGCTGTGGCTGCCGCAGAACGAGATCGCCAACTCGCCCAGCACACCGCTCCAGCTGACCGAAGGCCCCTTCGCCGGGCAGATGCTCTTCGGCGACGTGACGTACGGGGGCATCCAGCGCGGCTTCCTGGAGAAGGTCGGCGGCGAGTACCAAGGCGCGGTGTTCCGCCTCACCCAGGGGCTGGAGGCCGGTGTGACCCGCATCAGCGTCGGACCCGACGGAGCGCTGTACGCGGGTGGGCTGGGTGCGGGCGGCAACTGGGGTCAGGAGGGCAAGCTCGGTCACGGCCTGCAGAAGCTCACACCCAATGGCTCCCACACCTTCGACATCCGCGCCATGCGCGCCGTTCCCGGCGGGTTCGCCCTCGACTACACCCAGCCCCTCTCGACGGAGACCGCCGCCGAACTGGGCAAACGCTACAAGGTCAAGCAGTGGCGGTACGTGCCGACCGCGGCCTACGGCGGCCCGAAGGTCGACGAGGAGACGCTCACGGTGCAGTCCGCCGCGCTCTCCGCCGACCGCAAGACGGTCACCCTGGCCCTCCCGGGGCTCAAGACCGACCGGGTGGTCCACGTCCGCTCCCCCCGGCCCTTCAGTTCGTCCACCGGGGTGCCCCTGTGGAGCACCGAGGCGTGGTACACGCTCAATCAGCTGCCCGGCGGGACGTCCGGGACCGGAGAGGTGAAGGGAGTCGGCGGGAAGTGCCTCGACGTCGACAACTCCCAGACCGCCGACGGTACGAAGATCCAGCTGTGGACCTGCAACGGCACGGCCGCCCAGCGGTGGACCGTCTCCGGTGACGGCACGCTGAAGGTCCTGGGCAAGTGCCTGGACGTCTCCGACGGAGGAAGCGCGGACGGTACGAAGGTCCAGCTGTGGACCTGCAACGGGACCGGCGCCCAGAAGTGGGCGCCCCAGTCCGACGGGACGGTCCGCAACCCGCAGTCCGGCAAGTGCCTGGACGCCTCGGGAGGCGTCTGGAACGACGGCACCGCCGTCCATCTCTGGGCCTGCCACACCGGCCCCAACCAGAAATGGACTCTGCCGTGACGTGACGGTCGGAGCGGTCCTCACCTGACGGGTCCCGTGACGGTGAGGACCGCACCCAGGGCGGCCGTCGGGGAGCCGGGCCCACGGCCGGGTCCCTGCCCGTCAGACCCCGCGGCGGCGCAGCTCCGGCTCGGCGAGGGACGCCGGGACGTAACCCGCGTCCCGGGCGGAGAGGTTGGTCCCCGGCGGGACGATCTTGTCGATCCGGTCGAGGACGTCCCGGTCCAGGCGGATGGCATCCGCGCCGAGCTGGCTCTCCAGCTGCTCGAAGGTGCGCGGACCGATGATGGCCGAGGTGATCGCCGGGTGCTCCAGGACGAAGGCGAGCGCGAGCTGGACCAGTGTCAGGCCCGCCTCCTCGGCGAGCCGGGCGAGCGCCTCCGCCGCTTCGAGCTTGGCGGCGTTCTCCGGGGCCGCGATGTCGAAGCGCTCGGCCTGCCGGTCCGAACGGCTGGAGTGGGGCTGCTCCGCGCCCTTGCGGTAGCGCCCGGTCAGCCAGCCCCCCGCCAGTGGACTCCAGGCGAGGACCCCGAGGCCGTAGCGCTGGGCCACCGGCAGGACCTCTCGCTCGATGCCGCGGGCGAGCAGCGAGTACGGCGGCTGCTCGGTCACCACGCGCTCGCGCCCCCGGCGCTCGGCGATCCACTGGCCCTCGACGATCGCGGACGCCTCGAAGGTGGAGGTACCGATGTACCGTATCTTGCCCTGGCGCACCAGGTCGGTCAGGGCGCCGAGGGTCTCGTCGAAGTCGGTCTCCGGTTCCGGCCGGTGCACCTGGTAGAGGTCGATCCAGTCGGTGCCCAGGCGACGCAGACTGTTCTCGACCTCCTGGATGATCCAACGGCGGGAGTTGCCGCGCTCGTTGGGCCCGTCACCGAGGCTTCCGTGGAACTTGGTGGCGAGCACCACGCCGTCCCTGCGGCCACCGGCCAGGGCCTTGCCGACGATGGTCTCGCTCTCACCCGCGGAATAGACGTCGGCCGTGTCGACGACGTTGATGCCGGCGTCGAGGGCGCGGCGGATGATCCGTACGCCGTCCTCGTGATCGGTGTTGCCCCGGGCGCCGAACATCATCGTGCCCAGGCACAGCGGGCTGACCTTCACGCCCGTGCGGCCCAGATTGCGGTACTGCGTCATCGTGCACTCTCCTGCATGAGGTGATCGGTGGACCGGAGGCGGGTGGCTCCCGCGTCCGAGGAGGGGGAGCCGTCGCGGAAGGCGTCCCAGAGCCTGCGGTAGGCGCCGTCGGCGGCGAGGAGTTCCTCGTGGGTGCCGCTCTCGGCGATCCGGCCGTCGTCGAGCACCACGACGCGGTCGGCGCGTGCGGCGGTGGTGAGCCGGTGCGCCACCACGACCGTGGTGCGCCGTCTGGTCAGGGCGGCCGTCGCGGCGGTCACCCGCCGTTCGGTGGCCAGGTCGAGCGAGGCCGTCGCCTCGTCCAGCAACAGCACGTCGGGGTCGACGAGTTCCGCCCGTGCCAGGGCGATGAGCTGCCGCTGGCCGGCGGACAGGTTGCGCCCCCGCTCCCCGACCTGCTGCAGATAACCCCGGGGGAGCGCCGCGACCATCTCATGGGCGCCGACGGCCCGCGCCGCGGCCTCCACGTCGGCGTCCGGAGCGTCCGGACGGCCGTAGGCGATGGCGTCCCGCACGGTCCCGCTGAACAGGTGGGGCTCCTGCGGGACGAGGCCGAGCCGGCGCCGGTAACCCGTCAGGTCGAGCCCGCGCAGGTCCTCGCCGTCGACCCGGACCCGGCCCGAGGAGGGATCGTAGAAGCGGGCCAGGAGTTTGACGACCGTGGACTTCCCGGCCCCCGTCGTCCCCACGAGTGCGACGGTCTCGCCCGGCGCGATCCTCAGGCACAGGTCGCTCAGCACCTCGCGCCCTCCGGGGTAGGCGAAGGACACCCCGTCGAACTCCACCTCCCCGCGGAGCCGGCCGACCGGGCGCGGGTCCTCGGCGGGCGGTGTGCCCGTACGCGTCCGCATGAGCGCCCGCAGCCGCGACAGGCCGATGACCGCCTGCTGGTAGCCGTCGAACACCTGCGACAACTGCTGGATGGGAGCGAAGAACAGCTCCACGTACAGCAGGAACGCGATGAGCGTGCCCGCGGTCAGTCTGCCGTCCGTCACCCTTCCCGCCCCCACGACCAGCACGGCGGCGGCGGACAGCGTCCCCAGGAACTCCACGAACGGGAAGAAGAGCCCCATGTATCGCTGCGCGCGCAGTCTGGAGTCCCGGAACTCACCCGCCAGCCGGGCGAAGACCCGCGCGTTGTGCTCCTCCCGGCCGAAGACCTGGGTGACCCGGATCATGGCGACGTTCTCCTGCAGCGAGGCGTTCACGACGCTGACCCGCTCGCGGGCCTCCCGGTAGGCGGGGACGGAGTGACGGCGGAAGACCGCCGTCGCGACGGCGAGCACCGGGACCACGGCCACCAGTACGAGGGCGAGCGAGGCGTCGATCACCAGGAGCGCGGCGAGCACGCCGACGATCGTCAGCCCGCTCACCACGGCCGTGATGAGACCGGTCTGCACGAAGGTGGACAGGGCGTCCACGTCCGTCGTCATCCGGGTCATGATCCGCCCGCCCAACTCGCGCTCGTAGTAGTCGAGTCCGAGCCGCTGCAGCTGGGCGAAGGTCTTGACGCGCAGGGTGTACAGCAGGCGCTCGCCGGTGCGGCCGGTGGTGCGGACCTGCAGGACGCCGACGGCCCAGTTCGCCGCCACGACGGCGGCGGCCGCCGCCGCTGCCGCCAGCAGGGAGCCGCGGGCGCCCCGCACCACTCCGCCGTCCACCCCGTGGCGTACGAGCACCGGCACGGCGATCTGCGCCAGCGCGTCGAGAGCGACCAGGAGCAGCCCCAGCAGCAGCGCGGCCCTGACGGGGCGCAGCAGCCGGCCCAGCGTCAGCTCCGGCTCGGCGGCCGACGCGGTCTCGACGGAAAGCCCCGGATCGGCCCGGGGGAGCGGCAGCCGGGCCAGCCCCGCGAGGACCTCCGGGTCCGGCGGCGCGGAACCGAGCAGTCCGCCGCCGCCCGGCGCACCCCGGCCGGGCCCTGCGGTCGCCGCGGCCTCGGCGAACGCCTGGGCGGCCCGGACCGCCGCGTCGCCTCCCTCGTCGTCCGAGGCGCCGTCCTCGTCGCGCCGCCAGAGCGCCGCCGTGACGGCGGCGGCCGTGCCGCCGGCGGCGGCGGTGGCCGCGGAGTCGTCCGCGGTCGCCGCCTGCCGGTCCTCGGCCCCCGCGGCCGTGTGCTCCGGAGCCGACAGCAGCGACCGCAAGAGCGGCGAGCGGGAGCGCAGTTCGTCGAGCGTGCCGGTGTCGACGACCCGCCCGCGGTCCAGGACGGCGATCCGGTCCGCCAGCTCCAGCGTGGAGCGCCGGTGCGCCACGATCAGGGTGGTGGGACGGCGTGCCGCCGTCCGCAGCGCCTCGTGGATCTCCGCCTCCACCCGTGTGTCGACGGCCGACGTGGCGTCGTCGAGGACGAGCACCGCCGGATCGGCGAGCAAAGCCCTGGCGAGTGCGATCCGCTGCCGCTGACCTCCGGAGAGGGTCAGCCCCTGTTCGCCGACGACCGTGTCGTACCCGTCGGGCAGCCGCTCGACGAACTCGTCGGCGCGGGCGAGCCGCGCCGCCGCCCGGATCCGCGCGTCGTCGGCGCCGGGAGAGCCGTAGGCGATGTTGGCCCGGACCGTGTCGGAGACCAGCAGCGACTCCTCGAAGACGAACCCGATCCGCGCACGCAGCGCGTCGAGCGACAGGTCCCGCACGTCGTGGCCGCCGACCCGGACCCGGCCCCCGGTCACGTCGTACAGGCGGGGGAGCAGCGCGGCCGCCGTCGACTTCCCGGAGCCGGCGAGCCCGATGAGGGCGACCGTCTCACCCGCCCGGATGTCGAGCGAGAAGCCGCGCAGCAGCGGCTCCGCCGTCCCGTACCCGAAGGTGACGTCCTCCCAGGCGACCTCCGGCGCTCCGTCCGGCAGCCGCGCCGGGGCGGCGGCCTCGGCCAGACCGGACGCCTCGTCGATGACCTCCAGGACGCGCACGGCACCCGCCCGGGCCGGCTGCCACACGGTGAGCAGGGTGGCCAACTGCCGTACCGGCGTGACGAACGAGCCGAGATACGTCGTGAAGGCGAGGAAGGTGCCCAAGGAGATGCGGCCGTCCAGCGCCATCCACCCGCCGAGAGCCAGCACGGCCACCTGCCCCAGAGCCGGGACCGCCTGCAGCGCCGGGTTGTAACGGCTGGTGTAGCGCACCACCCGCAGGCGGGAGGCGAACAGACGGCGGGCGCGGCGGTCGAGGCCGGCCAGCTCGCGCTGCTCCTGGCCGAACCCCTTCACCACCCGCACGCCGGTGACCGTGGCCTCCACGGCGGAGGCGACCTCGGCCGCCTCCTGCTGGGCGTGCCAGTTCGCGGGGAAGAGGTCACGGCGGCTGCGGAACGCGATCAGCCAGAGCAGCGGCCCCACGACCAGGGCCACCGCCGTCAGCAGCGGCGACAGGACCGCCATGAGGACCACGGAGGCCCCGAACATCAGGATGTTGCCCGTGAGGTTCGGCAGGAACTGCAGCAGGGTCTGGATCAGGGTGATGTCCGAGATGGACCGGCTCACGGCCTGCCCGGTGCGCAGCTCGTCCTGCTTGGACCCGCCGAGCCGCACGAGCGAGGCGAACGCGTCGTTGCGCAGGTCGTACTGGACCCCGAGCGACACCTTTCCCGAGCGGTAGCGACGGGTGAAGCTCGCGACGAGGCGGACGGCGCCGACGGAGACGAGGAGGGCGCACCAGGCGGCGGGCGAGCCCGCCGCGCCGGCCGCCACGGAGTCCACGACATGGCGCAGCACCAGCGGCAGCGTCGCCGTGGCCACGGCCGCGACGACCGCCGCGCCGTAGGCGAGGGCGAGATCACGCCGGTGGCGCAGGCAGTAGCCCAGGAGCCGCCGCGCCCACCCGGCCGGGCGGGGCCGGCCGGGACCGGCCACCGTCGCGGCGGCCGGCCCGGACGGCCCCCGAGGGGGACAACCGGTCACCGGGCGTCCACCAGCACGCCGGCCGGCCGGCCGGCACCGGTAGCGGACGGGTCGAAGAGCCGGTTGTCCGGCCGCGCGAGCCCGTAGTGGTCGCGCAGCGTCGTCCCGCTGTACTCGGTACGGAACAGGCCGCGCTCCTGGAGCAGCGGCACCACCCGGTCGACGAACCGCTCCAGTCCCGACGGAAGCACCGCCGGCATGATGTTGAACCCGTCCGCCGCGCCGCTCTCGTACCAGTGCTCGATGGTGTCGGCGACCTGCTCGGCCGTGCCCGCGAAGGTCCGGTGGCCACGCCCGCCACCCAGCCGTCCGATCAGTTGGCGGACCGTCAGGCGCTCGCGCCGGGCGAGGTCCACGATCAGGGTGTAGCGGCTCTTGGCCCCCTCGATCTCGTCCTCGGTCGGGATGTCCTCGGGCAGTTCCCGGTCGAGGTGCAGGTCCTCCGGGGCGATCCTGAGCTTCTGCGCGAGCTGCCGCTTGGCGTATTCGGGCGAGATGAGCCGGTCGAGCTCGGCGTCCAGCTCCCGTGCCTCGGCCTCGGTGTCGCCGATGACGGGCACGATCCCCGGGAGGATCTTGACGCCGTCGGGGTCGCGTCCGAGGGACACCGCCCGCTGCTTCACGTCCTGGTAGAAGGCGATGCCGTCCTCCAGCGTCTGCTGCGCCGTGAACACCGCCTCGGCGTACCGGGCCGCGAAGTCCTTGCCGTCCTCGCTCGAACCCGCCTGCACGAGGAGGGGGTAGCCCTGGGGCGACCGCTCCACGTTCAGCGGCCCGTCGACGCGGAAGTACGCGCCCCGGTGCTCGACGCGCCGCACCCGCTCCGCCAGGGCGTGCACGCCCCGCTCCTTGTCCGCGACGACCGCGTCGTCGGCCCAGCTGTCCCACAGCTTGGTGGCCACGTCGACGAACTCGGCCGCGCGCTCGTACCGCTCGTGGTGCAGCGGGGTGTCGTCGAGGCCGAAGTTCCGGGCGGCCTCGGCCCCGGCGGTGGTGACGATGTTCCAGCCGGCCCGCCCGCCGGAGACGTGGTCCAGCGAGGCGAACCGCCGCGCCAGGTTGTACGGCTCGTTGTAGCTGGTCGAGGCGGTGGCGATCAGGCCGATGCGGCTGGTGACCCCCGCCAGCGCCGTCAGCAGCACGGTCGGCTCCAGCTTGCTCGACGGCCGGCGGCCCGGGTCGCCGAAGAGCACGGGGCTGTCGGCGAGGAACACGGAGTCCAGTTTGCCCCGTTCCGCGATCCGGGCGAGGTTCTGGTAGTGCGCGAGGTCGGTCCCGCCCCGCGCCGGGCTCTCGGGCAGGCGCCAGGCGGCCTCGTGGTGTCCCACCGACATCAGGAACGCGTTGAGGTGCAAGTGCTTGCGGTCAGGCGTGCGAGGCATGGGACTTCTCCTTCTGGAGGTCGTACGGGGAAGCGGCCGGCGTCGTCACGCCGAGCGCGGTGAGCAGGGCGTCGCGGTACTCCTGGAACCGGGGGTCCCGACGGGTCCGGGGGTTCGGCAGGTCGACGGCGAGGTCCAGGGAGATCCGGCCGTCCTCCAGGACCAGGACCCGGTCGGCCAGCTCGACGGCCTCGTCGACATCGTGGGTGACCAGCAGCACGGCCGGCCGGTGACGTTCGTACAGCTCGCGCAGCAGACCGTGCATCTTGATCCGGGTCAGCGCGTCGAGCGCCCCGAACGGCTCGTCGGCCAGCAGGAGTTCGGGGTCGTGGACCAGAGCGCGGGCCAGTGCCGCACGCTGCTGCTCCCCTCCCGAGAGTTCGTGCGGCCAGGAACGGTCCCGCCCCGCGAGCCCGACCTCCTCCAGCGCCGTCAGCCCGCGCTCCCGCGCGCCGGGTCCGCGCAGCCCCAGCACCACGTTGTCCAGCACGCGCAGCCAGGGCAGCAGGCGCGAGTCCTGGAACGACAACGACACCCGGTCGGGTACGACGAGTTCGCCGGAGCCGTCGACGCCGTGGTCCAGACCGGCGACCGCGCGCAACAGCGTGGACTTGCCCGAACCGCTGCGCCCGAGGAGCGCGGTGAACTCGCCCGGAGCGAGGTCCAGGTCGACGTCCTCCAGAACCACCCGCTCACCGAACCGGCGGACGAGACGCCGGGTGCGGACGGCCGGTGGTGCCTCGGTCAGCCCGCCAGCGTGCGTCGCCATGACAGGGCCCTCCTCTCGATCGCACGGACGAGGGCGTCGGAGGCGAACCCGAAGACGCCGTACGCCACCAGACCCACGATGATCACGTCGGACTGGGCGTACTGCTGGGCCTGGAACATCATGTAGCCGATGCCGCTCGTCGCGTTGATCTGCTCCACGACGATCAGACCCAGCCAGGACGACGTGACGCCCAGACGCAGCCCCACGAAGAACCCCGGCAGGGAACCAGGGATCACGACCTTCCGCACGAACCGCCCACGGCTCAGCCTCAGGACCTCGGCGAGCTCCACGTGACGGCTGTCGATGCTCGTGAGCGAGGCGTAGGTGTTGATGTACATGTTCACGGCCACACCGAGCGCGATGACCGTGACCTTCATGTCCTCGCCGATGCCGAGCCAGAGGATCAGCAGCGGAAGCATGGCCAGGGACGGGATCGCCCGCTTGATCTGCAGGGGGCCGTCGACGAGGTACTCACCCGTGCGGCTGAGCCCCGCCGCCACGGCCAGGGCGACGCCGGCGACCACACCGAAGAGGAGTCCCAGGCCCGCGCGTTGCAGGGAGACCAGCACATTGCCCTGCAGGCGTCCGTCGGCGACCAGGTCGGCGGCGGTGGTGACCACGCTCGCGGGGCCGGAGAGGATGCGGGGATCGAGCACCCCGGCGGCGGAGGCGGCCCACCACGCGGCGAGGATCAGCGCCGGCCCGAGCAGCCTTCCCAGCGGCACCGGACGCCCGGGACCGAGCCGCCGCCGCCGGACGGCTCGGCGGGGCCGCGTCGTGGCGCCGTGGTCCGCCGGGGAGGTTCCGGTGCCGCGTCCGGTGGGGGCGGGCGCCTCACCGGACCCGCCGGACGCCGCCCCGGGGGCGGCGACGCCGCGCGTCCGGCCGCCGTCCACGACGGCCGTGGCGCGGTCCCCGGCGACCGCCACGCCTCGCGACGTCCCCGTGGGGGACAGCGCCTCACTCATGTCGCCTCCCGGTACCGAGCGGGAACGGCCTGGGCCGCGAGGCCCTCGAACCGGCGGTCGAAGAGCCTGGACACGTCGAAGCGGGGGACGAAGCCGCCCTCGGCCAGCAGATCGGCGGTCTCCTGCTCCCAGGCGATCGCCTCGTCCCAGCGTGCCGGGAAGTGCGGCTCGTTGAGGGAGGCGACGATCCGCTTGCCGTCCGCGCGGGAGACGCCCTGATCCTTGACGTAATAGGCGTCGATCCAGCGGTCGGAGTGCTCCCAGGCCCACACCGTGCCCCGCGCCCACAGCGGCACGAAGCTGCGGACGGCCGCGGCCTTCGCCGGGTCGTCCAGCACCTCGGCCGGGGCCCACAGGACCGTCAGCAGGTCGACGACGTCGGTCCGCACGTCGCGGGCGCCGTCCTTGCGGTACTGGTCCAGGTACTTGGTCAGCGTCGGCTCGCCGAGCGGAGCGACGTCCACCTGCTTCGACTGGAGGGCGGTGAGGAACTGGGTGCTGGGCAGGGCCACCAGCGTGACGTCCTCAAGCGGGATCCCGGCCTTCTTCAGCGCGCGCAGCACCACGACGCCCTGCGCCTGCCCCTGGGAGAACGCGATCTTCCGCCCCCTGAAGTCCTCCGTCCGCGCGATCGACGACCCGGGGGCGGTGGCGAACACGTAGGTCGGCTTCCTGCGCAGCTGTACCGCCACGATCCGGGCGCGCACCCCGATCGCGTCGGCTTGGATCGGGGGAATTCCCGCGTTGCCGGCCAGGTCGATGGAGCGCGCCCGGAATCCCTGGATGATGTCCGGTCCCGCCGACAGATTGGGCCACTCGGACACCTTGAACGGCAATTCCTTCAGAAGGCCGGCTTCGGCGAGCTGAATGCGCGACGTGCGTACGGCGACGGAAAGTGCGGTACCGGGCGGCGGGGGCGCGGTGGAAAGGGCCTTGGCCGTGGCGGCGCTGGGCGCGGCGGAAGGAGGCGGCGCGCATCCGGCGGCGGCGAGGGCCGCACCGCCCGAGAGGGCGAGAAATCCTCTGCGACCGAGGAGGGGAGGAGCGGGAACGGGTGACATGGAGGTCCTGTTCTGGGAAGAGCCGGGGGCGGGGAGGCGGAGGTGCGTCAGACGGCGAGGTAGCCGCCGTCGTGGAAGAGCAGAGGCCGGCGCCCCGGTTCCTGCCACGACTCCACGACCCGGGCGATGACGATGCGGTGGTCCCCCGCGGGGACGAGGTCCTCGAGGGCGACCAGCAGTCGCCCGGCGACGCCGGCGAGCGCGGGCTCGCCCTCCGGCAGCCGGTGCCACGCCGTCGGTGCGGCGAACCGGTCGACGCCGCTCGTCGCGAACCGCCTGGCCAGCGGCTCCTGGTCGGACCCGAGGAAGTTGACCACGGCGGTACGGGCCCGCTCGACGTGCGGCCAGGACGACGACCCGGCGGCGATGGCGAAGGAGACGAGCGGCGGTGTGAGGGAGAGGGAGGTGAGCGAGGTCGCGGTGAAACCGACGGGCCCCTGGCCGGCGTCGGCGGTGACCACGACGACGCCCGCCGGGTACGCGCGGAAGGCCTGTTTGAAGCGGTCGGGCGAGATCTCGGCCGCGGGGGGCGAGGACACGGAGACGGACACATTTCCTCCTGGTCGATGAAGGCGCGGGACGGCCGAAGGCGGCCGGAACGAAGAAGGCGGCGAGGTAGGGCGCAGCCATGACACGGACATCGGGGCACGCCGGATCGCCCGTGCGGACGGCGCGACGAAAACGACGGAGACGCGCGGCGATGCCGGCCGGCGGGAAAGTCCGGGGAATTCCGCCGGAGCCGGCGGATCAGACCTCGGTCAACGAGAGGCGCGGGATGGGATCAACAACAGCGTGCCGTCGTGGGCACGGGCCGGAAAGTCCATCGCGGGCTGCTCATGAATCCATTTTCCGATCCCCGCTCGGACCCGGTCAACAATGCAACTCCCTGAATTAAGTCGGTGCGGGTCCGCAGGGGTGGTGAACCGGCTCAGGAGACGGCGGGCAGCGCCGGCCAGGGGCCGAGCGGATCGTCGTAGAGCGCCCCCAGCGCCACGGCCGGACCGGCTGTCGCCAGGACCGACCCCGTGAACGAACTGGGGAGGACACGCCGTTCGGGGTCGTCGCACACCCACGACCGTTCGGCCACCTCGGCCCGCAGCGCCGCGAGGCACTCCGGCAGCCTGCCCGCGCCCGGCTCGACCACGACCAGCACCTCGGGGTCGAACATGTCCACGAGCACGGCGGCCGCGCGACCGACGAGCCGGGCGCGGCGCAGGAACACCTCCCGCGCCCTCGGCTCGCCCTCCAGCGCCCGCTCCAGCAGGGCGGGAAAGGACGGCGCCCGAAGACCGGCCGCCGCGGCCAGCCGCACCATCTCCGGCTCCGCCACCGCCGACTGGAGGCACCCCGGGACACCGCACACGCAGGGCGAGGCGCCGTCACCGTCGGCCGGCCCGCCGACCGGCAGGTGCGCGACGTTCCCCGCCCCGGAGCGGGGCCCCTGGTGGACAACCCCCGCCGTCACGAACGCCGCGTCCACCACGGCGCCCACGAAGAGCAGCACCGCGCTCGCCCGTGTCGCCGCCTGCCCCACGAGCTGCTCCGCGCGCGCCAACGCCCGCGCGTGGCTGTCGACATGGACCGGCAGCCCGGTCGCGTCGGCAAGGATGTCGCGCACCGCCACACCCCGCCAGCCGAGCTGGGGGTGGCGCACGACCACACCCGCCCCCGGGTCGACCCAGTGGCCGGTCGCCGCCCCCAGCGCGAGCACGGTCCTGCCCGTCCCGTGCGCCGCCACGAGCCCGGGCAGCCGCGCCGCCAGACCTTCCAGTACGGCACCGGCCTGTGTCGACACGTGAGGGCGCCGCTCCTCGGCGACGACCCGGCCGCGCAGGTCCATGAGCGACAACGTCGTGTGGGCGACGGCGACATGGGCGCCGGCCACGAGGTAGCGGTCGGCGTCGACCTCGACGGGAACGTGCGGGCGCCCGAGCCCCCGAGGGCCGGCGGTCTCCTGCCCCTCACGGATCAGCCCCCGGCTCAGCAGGACCGCGCAGTGTCCGCTCACCGCGGCGGGGGAGAGACCGGTCAGCCGGGCCACGGTGCTGCGGGCCACCGGTCCGTGGTCGAGGATGGCGCCCAGCACGGCCCCGGCTCCCGACGCCCGGCGCGTGGCAGACAGCGGCGGCGGGATGTCCGCGCGCCGCAGCGGCGCGGAACGTCGAGGGGCGGTGAGGGGTGAGGAACTCTCCACGGGGGGCCTTCCCGGTCCTGTGCGACGGCGCGGACGGTCGTCACCGGGGGGAGGGGGGAGCTCGGGGCCGGTGACGTAGGGGCGCCCCGGCACGGATCGGCCTGGGTGGAGCGCCCCTTCAGCGGTACGCGGCGGCGCTGCGCGGAAGGGGACCGGCCCCGGACCAGGATCCGGTCGGAAGGGGGAAGCCCGATCCGCTCACACGCCGCTGTTCAGGACCACTGACACGCGGCGGAGCACACACGCTTCAGGTCGACATGACCTCGAGTCGTCAGAAGCGCGGATCGGTGCATGGCGCGCAACATAACCGTGAGCACACAATCAGGTCAAACGCCTGCCCGCATCATGGACGTCGGTGTGACGGCCGCGCATCCCTCGTACCGGCGCTCTTCTCACCGCTCCTGCCGCATACGGTGTCCGTCATGCTTGCACCTGCCGAGGACGTCATCCGCAGAGCCGCCCGCCTGATCGACCAGGGCGTACGGCTGGACATGAACGAGCTGGCCGCCGAGTTCGGCGTGTCGAGGGCGACGCTCTTCCGGCGGGTGGGGAACCGCGAGGAACTGACGGGTGAAGCGCTCTGGTGGCTGGCCGAGCGGACCCTCGCGGCGGCCTCCGCCCGCTGGGAGAGGAGCGACGGGCCGGCCGTACGCAGCGCCGACGGCAAGCTGCGGACTCTGCGGATCATGGACGAGTACGCGGCGGCGATCGTGTCCCACGCCGGGTTTCAGCGCCTGCTCGACGAGGAGCCGGTCACCACCCTGCGGATCCTCACCGACCCCTTCGGCAAGGTGCAGCCGCGCATGATCACCGCGTACCTGCGGATGCTCGAACGCGACGTGGCCGACGGAGGGTTCACCCCCCTCGTGGACCTGGACACACTGTCCTACGGCGCCGTGCGCCTCGGCGAGGCGGTCATCTACGCCGACATCGTGGCGGCGCGGGAGCCGGACCTCGCGGCCGCGAGCGCGCTCGTGGACGCCTTGGTGGAGGGTGTCCTGCGTCCCAGGTCGTGACAGCCGGGCCGCGCGGGGTCGCGCGGCAGGGGATTGCGAAACAAATACGCGATGTGTTTCATTGGCTGTCGCTGAAACGATCTGCTCACGTGTTGCAGCCGCCCTCCGGTATCCCTCCACCCCGCAGGGAGCGCCCCATCCGGAAGTTCCGCTCCATCGGGCGGCCTGGTCGCGGCGGGCACCGCCGCGGAACGCCCGGGCCAGCGGCACGCGCCGGTCCCGCTGCCCGGCCGTGGCCGGCGGGCCCGCGCACGGACACCACGACAACTCCCCTGACAGGAGCGACACATGCCCCGGACCAGCGCCAACGGTATCGAGCTCGAGTACGACACCATCGGCTCGCCTCGTGACCCGGCCCTCTTGCTGGTCATGGGGCTGTACGGGCAACTCACCCACTGGGACACCGGGTTCTGCCGGATGATCGCCGACCACGGCTATCACGTCATCCGCTACGACAACCGGGACTCGGGCCTGTCCACCAGCCTGGACGACCTGGCGGCACCGGGCCCGGCCTTCTCCCGCGACGGCGCCCCCTACGTGATCTCGGACATGGCCGACGACGCGGTCGGCCTCCTGGACGCGCTGGGCATCGACCGTGCGCACGTGGTCGGTGTCTCCATGGGAGGCATGATCGCCCAGGAGCTTGCCATCGATCACGCGGACCGGTTGCTCAGCCTCTGCTCGATCATGTCGACCACCGGTGAACGCTCCGTAGGACGTCCTCGGCCGGGGATCTTCGCCCTGCTCGCCCCGACGCCCGCAGGAACCCGGGACGCGGTGATAGAGGCCGCGGTCGCGACCCGCCGTGCGATCGGCTCACCCGGCTTCCCCCTCGACGATGCCGAACTGCGCCTCAGGGCCGCCGCTTCGTACGACCGGGCCCACCGTCCCGCGGGTGGCCTCCGGCAGATCGCCGCCATCGGCGCCTCGCCTGCCCGAGCGGACCGGTTGCGCCACACGTCGGTCCCCGCTCTGGTGATCCACGGGGAGGACGACCCCCTGATCGACGTGAGCGGTGGCCGCGCGACGGCCGCCGCGATTCCCGGAGCGACGCTGCTGACGATTCCCGGCATGGGGCACGACCTGCCGTCCGCACTCTGGCCGACGATCGTCGGCGCCATCGTGGAGAACACCCGACGCGCGGTGCCGGGGGCGTGACACCGGCCTGACCTTCCGCGCGTCGGTCGCCGCCCCGTGACCCCCCCGGGCGGCCGCGATCCACCGGCCGCATGGCGCGGACGGGCCCGCCGCTTCCCCCCAGCCGGCCGGCACCGGACGCGGTGGGGCGACCCGCCCGGGCCCGCCAGGCCGAGGCGAAGGCCACGGGGTGGGACGCCGTCGGCGAACCCGGGCGGCGGCGTATCCGCTCCTGCTGGTGCCCCTCCGCACGGTCTCCCCCGCCCCGGCGCCGTCCGCCCGGCCTCCGGGCGTCGGCGCATCGGCGGTCACGCCGACCCCCACTCCGGTCGCCCCCTCCGTCACCGGTCCGGGAGCGGCACCCGAGCAGGGGCCGGCTCGGCCGTCCGGCGGAGGTCCGCAGCCGGGGGCGATGCCGGAACCGCCGCGGCCCGGCGGGGACCCGCGGCCCGCCGACAGGCCGTAAGAGGCGAGGAACGTACGGGACGTGCCCGGTGGCGGGTCCGTCGGAGAGGCGGCGCCCGCCCCCCGCACGAGGGAACGGGCGCCGCATCCCGGGTCCTACGGGTTGACGCAGGTGATCGAGCCGACCGGCAGGTTGATGCCGGTCGATGTCGCCGTGAACCCGAAGGTGACGCTGCCGTCCGGTGGGATGGTCCGGTTGTAGTCGACGTTCCCGACCGTGACCGTGCCGTCGGTCCCGGTGCTCAGCGCACCGTTCCACAGGCTGCTGATCCGGGTCCCCGCGCCGGGTGTCCACTTCACGGCCCAACCGTCACGTGCGGTGGTGCCGTGGTTCATGACTTCGACGGAGCCCTGGAAACCGCCGTTCCAGGCGTTCGTCACGCTGTAGACGGCCATGCATCCGGTGTGGGGGTCGGTGGGTGTGGGGGTCGGAGTGGGCGTGGGATCCGGCGTCGGCGTCGGCGTCGGGGTCGGGGTCGGCGTCGGTGTGCCGCCCGAGCCGCGGATGCCCGTCACCTCGCCGTTGCCGCCGTCGAAGACGACGTCGGAGCACGAGAAGAAGTTCTCCTGGCTGTCCGAGCGCACCCACTGGATGAACAGCACCGCGTCACCCGAGCGGCCCGCGGGCAGGTTCAGGTCCCAGTGGTAGTTGCCGCCGTCCGTGCCCGGCGAGCCGCTCTGCGGCGGGTCGGTGACGGTCTGGATCAGCTCCAGGTCGTTCCAGCCCAGTGCAGAGGCGGGGGAGTAGCCGGGTTTGGACAGGTACACCCGGAAGGAGCCCGGATGCGCGGCCCAGTTGCTGTGCCTGACGTGGATCGTCTTCCCGGACGTCAGGTGCGTGCGGGGCCAGTCGGTGCGGGCGGCGTTGTATCCGGTGAAGTTGTACGGCGACCGGTCACCGGCGCTGCACAGCTTTCCGTCCGGGACGTAACCGGGCCCGCGTCCGCCCGCGTTGGAGTCGAGGACGGCGAACCAGTTGTACAGCGCGGTCGCGCCGCTCTCGTCGAGCGCCGCCCTGCACGCCGGGTTGGTCGGGTCCAGGGCGCCGGTGCCGGTCTTGGCGTCCAGCCAGCAGAGGTAGGTGCGCGATCCGGGCATCATCGTGACGCCGTGGGCCTGTGCGCTGCCCTGGCCCAGCAAGGTCAAACCGATCCCGGCGAGCAGTGTCGCGAGCACCGCCGCCAGGGAGGCGAGTCGTTTCCTGTGTCCAGCCATGGTGTCTCCTGTGTGTGGGAGTGGTCGTCCGGTCGGTGTTCTCCTCTTGCGGTGACGGTCCGGTGCGGAAGGCCCGCCCCGGTCTCGCGGGGAAGTGGCGGGGCGGGCCCTGGACCAGCGGTTCGGTGGGGTCGGTTCAGGTGTGAGCGGGGTCGGTGGTGGACCGGTTCAGGTCTGAGCCGCTCCGGTCGCGGATCGGTTCAGGCGTGAGTCGTTCCGGTCGCGGAACGGCTCACGCGCAGGCGGCGCCGTTGAGGCTGAATCCGGACGGCTGGGCGAACGCGCCGCTGTAGGAGCCCTGGAACCCGAACGTCTGGCTGGCCCCGGGCGCGATCCGCGCGTTGTGCGCGAGGCCGGTCGCCGTCACGGCCCCGGAGGTCCCCGTCACGGAGGCGTTCCAGGCGTTGGTGAGGCGCTGCCCGGAGGGCAGGGTGAAGGACAGGCTCCAGGAGTCCACGGGGGTGGAACCGGTGTTGGCGATGGTGACGTCGGCGGTGAAACCACCGGTCCAGACGTGGGGCGCGTACGTCACCTTGCATGCCTTCGACGGAACGGGTTCGCCGGGGCCGGGTCCGGGCCCGGGGGTCCCGAGGTTCACGGCCGAGGAGAAGGAGTTCACGGTGAGGCCGGCGCCGTTCTGCCACGGCTCGAAGCCGGCCTGGACGCTGGTCAGGTACCAGTCGTTCCCGGCCATGCCGCGGGAGACGGTCTCCCGGACGAAGTCCATGACGTCGAAGCTCCAGCCGGGGATGGCCGAGGGAGCGACGAACGAGATGACGTCGTTGGAGCCGTTGCTGCCCGTCCACACCTGCCAGCCGCGCCCGCCCACGGTGGCGGTGCCGACCTGCGAGCCGATCGGCTGGATCGGACCCACCTTGTTGAACCAGATCATGATCTCGGTCCGGCTCACCCCGTCGGTCCTGGGCGTGGGGTCCAGCCAGATGTCGTACGAGGCGTTGTAGACGGCGTCGCCGACGTAACCGTACGAGATGCTGCTCGGGGCGTCGGCGATGCCGCTGAGCCGGGCGGGGAGGTTGGTCCCGGGCGAACAGTTGGTGTAGTGACAGCCGTTGAAGACCGAGGGGTACGACTTGGGGGCGCCGTTGGTGGGCACGCCGCCGTCGGCCTGGGTCACCCGGAAGCCGGTGTCGGTGACCGTGACGCACTGGGCCGCACTCGTGCCCCAGCGGTTGTTCTGGACCACGTAGCGGCCCTGGATCGTGGTCGAGCCGTACTGCTCGCAGATCAGGGTGTCGGCCTGGGCCGCCGGCGCGGAGGTCAGGAGAGCCACGACGGTGGCGAGGGCGAGGAGCAGCGCGCCGAGGATGCCGCGTGCGGTCGCGGGGCGTTGCGGTGACGCTCGCATGGGGGGCCTCTCTGGGGACGGGGGACGGGGGATCGACCGGGGATCGGGGTGGTCAGGCGTCCGCTGACCTTGGGAGCGCTCCCACACCCGGTTTGGGGGGCACTGTAGGAGGTCGAGGTGGCCATGACAACCCTTCCGGCTCGAGGGTTCTCGCGGCCGACGCCCCGGCGTGCCGCGGCGCCCGCGTTCCGCTCGGCCGTTCTCGCCCTCACGTCGATCCAGTCGTGTCCGGGCCGTTGACGTTCCGGTGCCTCGACCACGACGATGTTCCCCGCCCAGATATGGGAGCGCTCCCATGACGCTCTCTCATGAAACAGGTCGTCCCCCCACGAGGAGCCCAGACGTGAAAAGACGCAGAACCGCCCTGCTCTCCCTGACGGCCCTCCTGGCCACGGGCCTCACCGCGGTGCCCGCGGGCACCGCGGGGGCGGACGAGGTCGAGCAGGTCAGGAACGGCACCTTCGACACGTCGACCGACGCCTGGTGGACGAGCAACGTCACCGCCGGACTGTCCGACGGGAGGCTCTGCGCCGACGTGCCGGGCGGCACGGCGAACCGCTGGGACGCCGCCGTCGGCCAGAACGACATGACGCTCGTGAAGGGAGAGTCCTACCGGTTCAGCTTCAGCGCGACGGGCGCCCCCGAAGGCAACTCCGTCCGCGCGGTCGTCGGCCTCCAGGCGGCGCCGTACGACACGTACCACGAGGTCACCCCGCAGCTGAGCGTCTCCGGCAACACCTACACGTACACCTTCGCCTCACCCGTCGACACCGCCCAGGGCCAGGTCGCCTTCCAGCTCGGCGGCGGGGCCGACCCCTGGCGGTTCTGCCTCGACGACGTGTCCCTGCTGGGCGGGGTGCCGCCGGAGCGGTACGAACCCGACACCGGTCCTCGTGTCCGTGTCAACCAGGTCGCCTATCTGCCCCGCGGGCCGAAGAACGCCACCCTGGTCACCGACGCGACCGAGCGGCTGCCCTGGAGACTCGCGAACGCCTCCGGCGCCGTCGTCGCGCGCGGCTGGACCGTGCCGCGCGGCGTGGACCCCTCGTCGGGGCAGAACGTCCACTCGGTCGACTTCGGTGAGCACCGCGGCGCCGGGGCCGGCTTCACCCTGATCGCCGACGGCGAGACCAGCCGGCCCTTCGACATCGGCACCGCCGCCTACGAGAGACTCCGCCTGGACGCCGCGAAGTTCTACTACACCCAGCGCAGCGGTGCCGCCATCCGGGGCGACCTGCGCCCTGGCTACGCCCGCGAGGCCGGGCACGTCGACATCGCCCCGAACCAAGGGGACGGGAACGTGCCGTGCCGGCCCGGCGAGTGCGACTACGCGCTCGACGTGACCGGCGGCTGGTACGACGCCGGCGACCACGGCAAGTACGTCGTCAACGGCGGCATCTCCGTCTGGCAGCTGCTCAGCACCTACGAGCGCGCCCGGCTCGCCCGCACGGGACACGCCGAGCGACTGGGCGACGGCACGCTGAACATTCCCGAGAGCGGCAACAAGGTCCCGGACCTCCTCGACGAGGCCCGCTGGGAACTGGAGTTCCTGCTCAAGATGCAGGTGCCGGAAGGCGAGCCGCTCGCCGGCATGGTCCACCACAAGATCCACGACGAGCAGTGGACCGGACTGCCGCTGATGCCCTCCGACGACCCTCAGAAGCGTGAACTGCACCCCCCGACCACCGCGGCCACCCTCAACCTCGCGGCGACCGCCGCGCAGGCGGCCCGCCTGTACAAGCCGTACGACGCGGAGTTCGCGGCCCGAGCACTCGCGGCGGCCCGCGAGGCCTGGACCGCGGCCCTCGCCCACCCCGACGTCCTGGCCTCCGAGAGCGACGGCATCGGCGGCGGCACCTACGCCGACCGTGACGTCACCGACGAGTTCTACTGGGCGGCCGCCGAGCTGTACCTGACCACGGGCGGCAAGGAGTTTCAGGACCACATCCTGAAGTCACCGGTCCACAGCGCCGACATCTTCGGCCCGATCAGCTTCGACTGGGCGCGTACGGCCGTTCCCGCCCGGCTCGCCCTGGCCACCGTCCCCAGCCGGCTGCCCGGCCGCGACCGGGTCCGGCAGTCCGTACGCCACGGAGCCGACCGCTACCTCGCCACGCTGGAAGCCCATCCCTACGGCATGCCGTACGCCCCGGAGGGCCACCGGTACGACTGGGGCTCCACCCACCAGATCCTCAACAACGCCGTCGTCCTGGCCACCGCCTACGACATCACCGGCGGCGCGAAGTACCGCGACGGGGCCGTCCAGAGCATGGACTACGTCCTCGGCCGCAACGCCCTGAACATCTCGTACGTCACGGGCTTCGGCGAGGTCAGCGCGGAGAACCAGCACAGCCGGTGGTACGCCCGCCAGCTCGATCCGAAGCTGCCCCACCCGCCCGTCGGCTCGCTGTCCGGCGGTCCCAACTCGAGCATCCAGGACCCGCTCGCCCAGAGCAGACTGCAAGGGTGCACCGGGCAGTTCTGCTACATCGACGACATCCAGTCCTGGTCGACCAACGAGCTCACGATCAACTGGAACTCCGCCCTGACCTGGATGGCCTCCTTCGTGGCCGACCAGGGCTGACGCCTCCCGCCCCCCTCCGAGCGGATCATGCCGCTCGGACGGGGGCGGGCACCACACCGCCGGGGTGGTGACCCCGGTCCGGTGCCGGTGTTCAGCGAGGGGACGTCACCTGCCGTACCACGCGTTGCGGATCGTCAGCGACGAGGTGTTCCCCTGCTTGTCCGTGACCTTGGCGAGGAGCGAGATGCCGCTGTCCTTCGCCGGATTCCGCACGGAGACGACGCCGTCGGCGACCTTCACCACCTGCCAGGTCTTCCCGTCGTCGTAGCTCACGGACACGGCGAGCGCCCTGAGGTTGGTGCCGGCCGCCGCGCCCTGCACGGTCACCGGGACCAGGACCGACGCGCCCGCCGCGGCGCGCGAGGCCAGGTCGACGGGGGGCGCGAAGCGGACCGTGGACACCGGGAGCGCCGTGGTGGCCGTGACCTGCTTCGAACGGAAGGTGAAGTCGGCGTCGACACGGGTGGAGGCCGCGGCGACCTTCGCCGAGCGCTCCACGGATGTCGTCAGCCGGTACTCGGCGTCGGTGGCGTCGACCGTGAAGGGCTTCCCGCCGGTCAGCGGGTCGTCGTTGCCGGCGACCTTGACGCCGTCGCGGTACAGCGCCGTCGTGGCCGACGTGTGCGGCGTACTGCCCGCGTGGCCCGCGCCGTCGGCGAACAGCGGAAGGGAGCCGACGATCGTCTGCTCGCCGGTCGCCGGGTCGGGCGCGGTGCGGAAGACGCCCATGCCCTCGCCCAGAAGCGGGCCGAAGACACCCGTGTTGAACGTCTCCCGGTACGTCCGGCCGGCCACGTAGCTCTTCGGCCGGACCATCTCGTAGAAGCCCTCGAAGGCGGGGTGGCCCCAGGCGTCGGGCTCGCCGAACTGGTTGAACCTGGTCAGCCACGAGACACCGTCGGCGGTGGAGACGAGGAAGGTGCGGGTCCCCGGCGCCGCCTGGTAGGAGGAGAAGCCGTTGCCCTCCGGAGCTCCCGGCAGGCGGGGGTAGGGGGAGACGAGCGTGGTCTTCCCGGGCGCGGACGCCCCGAGCCGGACCGTGAGCGTGGCCAGCTCGTTCGCCTTCACGTGCTTGGTGTAGCCCGTCGCGACCGTGCCGGTCCTGCCGCCGAAGGCCACCGCGTACTGGGTGGTGGCGTCCTTGAGGAAATGCGCGTCCCAGGTCTGCAGGAGCGAGCCGTCGGTGACGGCCGGGCCCAGGTGGGCGGTGCGGAAGCCGGTGAAGCCCCTGAGGACCCAGCCGTTGCCGACACGGCCCGCCTCGGTCGCGACCTCGTAGTACGTGCCCGCGTAGTCCGCCGTGTCGAGACCGGGCACGGTCAGGTCCACCGGCTTGGTGAGGCGCGCGTCGGCGATGAGCGTGGTGTCCCGGGAGATCTCCAGCTTGGGCTGGGCGATCCAGTCGGTGCCCTTGGTGTAGTCCGACGGGTCCTCGTAGACGGCCGTGTTGAAGGTGTACGAGCCCTTGGGCACACGGATCGTGTGGGTGCCCGGGTCGTCGTCGACGCGGGTCTGGAACCCCTCGGCGGGGCCGCCGACCCCGGTCAGGGTGCTGGAGAAGTCCGTGGCGTCGGTGCCGTCGCGGCCGAGGGTGCGGAGCGTGACGTCGTAGGACTCCACCTCCCGCACGGCGACCGCGGCCGTGCGCACGGACTGGCCCGCGCCGCTGGCGGTGACATATCCCGAGTAGGTGCCGTCGGCGTCACCGAAGCTGGTGTGCGCGGTCAGGTCGACCTCCGTCCTGCCGCCGGCGGGCACGGTCACCCGGGTGGCGCCCAGCGTGAAGAACCCCGCCGGGGCCGGCTTGCCCGTCGGGTCCAGCGTCGCCACCGACAGGTCGAGGGTGACGTCATCGGCCCCGAGGTTGCGGTAGGCGACCTTCCTGGTGAGGGGCTGGTCGTCGGTGTGAGGCCATCGCGCCATGCCGAAGGCCAGGGACACCGGTTCGGCGATCACCGTCTGGGCCAGCGCACTGTCGACCTGGACACGGCCCGAGCCCTGCTGGAACGCGCTGTGGTTCCCGCCCCTGGTGGACGCGATCAGCGCGCCCTTGAGCTCGGCGGACTTCCACTCCGGGTGCCGCTGCTTCAGGATCGCCGCCGCGCCCGCGACGTGCGGGGTGGCCATCGAGGTGCCGTCGATCTGCAGGTAACCGGGGGCCGGGTGCGGTGTGCCCGGTTGCGTGTCGATCGCGCTGCCGGGGGCGGCGGCCGCGGTGATGGCGACGCCGGGCGCGGTCACGTCCGGCTTGACGGCGCCGTCGCCGACGCGCGGGCCGATGCTGGAGAACGCCGCCGGCTTGTCGTCCTTGTCGACCGCGCCGACGGTCAGCGCGGCGTCCGCGCTCCCCGGCGAGCCCACCGTCGCGTCGCCGTACTCGCCGTCGTTGCCCGCCGCGACGGCGAACAGGACCCCCTTCTCGGCGGTCAGCCGGTCGACCGTCGCCTCCAGCGGGTCGACGCCGGGGCTGTCGGCGCTTCCCAGGCTGAGGTTGACCACGTCCGCGCCTTCGGCGACGGCCCACTCCATGCCCGCGATGACGGCGGAGTCGTCCCCGAAGCCCTCGTCGTCGAGGACCTTCCCGCTGAGCAGCCTGGCGCCGGGCGCCACGCCCTTGTAGAGGCCGCCCGACCTCGCGCCGGTGCCGGCGGCGATCGACGCGACGTGCGTGCCGTGGCCGACGCGGTCCACGGTGTCGGGGGAGGCGGAGAAGTTCTTCTCGCCGACGACCCGGGTCCTCAAGTCGTCGTGGGACTTGTCGACACCGGTGTCGAGGACGGCGATGGTGACGCCCGCGCCGTCGTAGCCCGACTCCCACGCCTGGTCGGCGCCGATCTGCCGGGTGCTGCGGTCCAGGCTCGCCCGGCGCACGCCGTCCAGCCACACCTTGCGGATGCCGGAGGCGGTGGAGCGCGCGCCGGTCCGCGGCGGGTCGGTCAGCGCCTCCCACACCTCGGCCACGCTGTCGGGCGAGGTACGGATGGCGTCGGCGTCGAGGGCGGGGAGCGTGCGCCGCAACCGGGTGCCGCCGGCCGAACGCACCTCGGCCCGTGCCTCCCCGGCGCCCGGCTCGTACTGCACGATCAGCTTGAGCCCGTCGCGGTGGCTCCTGCGCAGGCTCGGCTCGGTGAGCTCGTCGACGTCGAAGAGCCGCTGGTCCAGCCTGCCCGCGGCGATCAGCCGCTGCGCGTCGCCGGGCACCACCAGGGTGCGGTCCTTGGTGCGCTGCACCTGTACGGGTATGCGCTCGCGGCCCTTGGCGGACTCGAAGCCCACCATCCGCCCGTTGGCGTCCACCATCAGGTGGTCGCCCGTGATGAGCGGGATCCGCTCGCCGCCCGCGGCGCGCGTGGTGTCCGGTGCGGCCGCCCCGTGCGCGGCGACCGCCGCCGTGGGGCCGGTCGTGCCTGCTGCCAGGGCCACCGATGTGGCCGCTGCGAGGGTGAAGGCGAGTGCTCTCTTCACATGTGCGCGCAAGTCTCCCCCAGGAGCTTGGGATGAGGTCGAGTGGTCGATTCCGGCCAGGGGCGCAGAGGGCGCCCGCCGCCGGTCAGCGCAGTATGCGAGGCGGGAAGGGTGTGATCAACGCCGGTACGGGAGCGGGGGGTTGAGTCGCATGCATTCAGGCCAACCTGCGGTCGCCCAGTTCGACGGGACGACGATGGCGGTGTGACGGCTCTGTGACACCGCGACGATGCTTGTGCGACACCGGCACGCACCGGTCCCCCCGGATGCCGGTCCGGGACCGGCCCCCGCCCCGTTTTCGGGCACCGTCTCCGCTCAGCACGGAGCGTCCCCCTCCAGTTGGCTGTATCCGCACCCGGAGGGACGTGCTCTCCATCCGGCCGTGGGCCGCCGCGCGGCGCCCCTGCGGAGCCGACGCGCCGGCAGGGCGCGGTGCGCGCACGGCGACCGAGCCGCCGGTGCGATATTCGATGGGAGGCGGTCACGCCGTCAGGCACAATGCCCGCGATGATCTCCACTGCCGACGAACTGCTCGCCGTTCTCGATCCCCTGCCCCACGCCGCCCGGCTGCGGTACACCGCCGTCACCGCTCACCGGCTCGCCGCCCGAGGCGGACTACGGCCCCTCCTGGCGGCTCTGGACGCGCGCGGCCCGTACGAACGACGCCTCGCCGCGCTGGCGGCCCTGGCCGGCGGGGAGCCGGAGCACCTCGCGGCGCGGCTCGGCGACCCCGACCCGGTGGTGCGCCGGTACGCGATGCGGTGCGCCCGGCGGTTCCCCGTCCCGGACGCCGCCGTCGAGGCCGCGTACGACGACGCGCCCGCCGTGGTCCGCGCCGACCTCGCACGGCTGCTGCGCGACGGGCGGCGGTCCGCGCTCGCCGAGCGGCTCGTCCTCCGGGTGCGCGCGGAGTACGGCGACCGGGACGCGGCCCGTCTGCTGCCGGGCTGTTCCCCGGAATTCACCGCGCGGATCCTGCCCGAACTCGCCCGGGCGCCGGAGTACGAGGACTGGAGCACCCTGGCCGTCCGGCATCCCGGCGCCGTACTCGATCACGCGGTGCGCGCGCTCGGCGGCCTTCCCGCGCGGCTCCGCGACCGCTGGTGGAAGCGGCACGCCGCCGGCATCGCGGCCGCCCTGCCCGCCGCGCCGGAGCGCGTGCTGGACCTGCTGGAGCGTTACGGCCCTGCCGAGCTGCCCGGTCCGGTGAGCGACCGGCTCGGCAGCCTCGTCGCGGTGGACGCCGAGCGCGTGGCGCGCTGGCTCGCCGACCCCGGCCGGACGACCGGGCGATGGGAACGGACACCCGGCCGGGCGGTCATACGGCAGCTGGTGGCGGCGGATCCGCCGTCCCTGCCGAGGCTCGGTGCCCGCTGGTTCCACCGGGGAGCCTTCGAGACCATGCTGCGGTCGGTCCCACCGGCGCGCCGGTCCGTCTTCGTGGACGCCGTCGCCGCCGCCGGTGATCCCCGCCGGCACATCCGCGCGCACGCGCAGGTGCTCGCCCTCCTGCCGCCCACCGAGCGCCACACCCGGGCCCGCGCCGAGGTCGAGGCGTGTCGCGCCGAAGGCGCCTCGTGCTGGGAACTCTGGGACTCGCTCACCCTGCTGCCGCCCGCCGAGGCCCGTCCCGAACTCCTGGCCGCCCTCGGTACGGGTGACGCCGAGGAACGCGGGGCGATCTGGGACGGGCTGACGCTCAACGCCGGCCACACCCGTGACCCGGAGCAGGTCGCGGAGGTCCTCGCACTGGCCGCCGGCCGACTGGCCAACGAGCGTGACCCCGTACGCGCCGACGCGCTGTCCGCCATCGCCGCCCTGCCGGCACCGCTGATCACGGCAGCCCTCGAAGTCGGCGACGCATCGGGCCGCACCGGGGCCCACTCCCTGGAACGGCTGTGCCTGGACGCCCTGCGGGCCCGGGACTGCTCGTCCCGGGCCCGCGACACGATCCGAACCCTGGCGGTGACCCTGCTCTCCACCGCCGCGGAAGGGGCCGCGGCCGGCGGCGGGAACACCACGGCCGAACCCGCGGGCGCGCCCCCGGCCGCCGACGGCGATGCCGCCGCCCTGCGGGCCGCCGTCCGCGTCGTGGAGGCGCTGACCGCGCACACCGGCACAGTGGAACTCGGCCCCCTCACGGACATGCCGGGCGGCGGCGTGCGCGTCGTGCTCGACGCGCTCGGCCCGTGGCTGGACCGGGCCGCCGCCCGCGGGGACGTCACGCCCCTGCTCGCGCTGGTCCGATCGTGCGGACACCGGGCGCACCGCGTCCCGGCGCTCCAGGACCGTCTGGCCCAGGCCCTGCGCGTCTGCCCCGACCAGGACTTCGGGGAGATCGCCGCGGCCTGGCTGGCCGACCCCGCGACCCGCGGCGACCGCGTGGCCGAGCTGCTGACGCGGGAGCCCTCCGCGGCCTTCGTGCCCCAGGTCCTCGCCGTACTCGCAGCGGAACGCACCGACCTGCTGGATCTCGCGCTGCACGAGCGTCCGCCCTCGCACGGAAGGTTCCCGGTGGCCGGCACCTCCCGGCCCCTGCCTGCCTTCCGCTTCGCCGACCGGTGGCTGCCCCGGCAGCAGCGAGCCGCGGTCCGGCTCGCCGCCGCCGTCATCGCCGACCCCGGCAGAGGTCTCGACGAACGCGCCGCGCTGCTGCGCGCGGTGGCGCCGGTGCCGGAGCACGGGCGGGCGACGCTCCGGCGGTACACCGCCTCGACCGACCGGGCCGAGCCCGTACTGACGGCGGCGGCGCTGGACGCGGCCGCTCACACGGACGACCCGGCCTCGGCCCTGGGCGCCCTGCTCGACCACGCCGGCGACGACGGGGCCGTGGCGGCCTGGGCCGCGGCCGGCCGCGCCGCCGCCCATGCCCGGCCCACCCGGGTCGCGGCCCTCCTCCGTGACCTCCTGACCCGGGAGAGCGGGGTGAAGGTCACCGTCCGCAAGGCGGCCGCCCGCCTCGCTGCCACTCGGCTGCCCCCGGCCGCCGCCACCGCGCTCCTGGCCGCCGTGGGCCGCACGCCGGGTATCCACCCCGACGTGCACACCACCCTCGTCGGTCTGGCCGTGACGCTTCTGCCGGCCGAGGAGATGTGGGCGCTCCTGGAGTCCGCGGCCGCCGACGGACCGGAGGCGGCCCGGCGGACGCTCCTGGACGTGAACCCTGCGGACCTCTCCCCGTACCACCGGTCGCGGTACGGCGGGATCATCGCCCGGCTGCCCTTCCTCGCCGAGGAACAGACGGCGCTCCAAGCCCTGTTCGACCTCCGGGACTGGGTGCAGTGCACGCCCGCGGCCGGCGCCGCCCTCGCCGACGTCTACACCGATCTCGCCTCGCCCCTGGGTCCCCGGCGGGCGGGCCACGGGCTGGCGGAGGTGGCCCAGTCGGGGCTGCCCCATCCTCTCGGGGGCATGAAGCCCGGCAGCCTTCTGCACGACGTCGTGGACCGGCTTCTGGCACTCATGGCGGCCGGCGAACCGGAGGGCGGCGGAGGCGAGGGGGACCTGCCGGCCCGCCGTCGCCTGGAAGCCCTCCTCGGCACGTCGATCCACGACCGCCGTCTGTGCGCGGACCTGGCCCGACGGCTGGCGGCCGAACCGGCGGTCACCGCCACCCGCACGAGCCTCCTCGTACGGGCGATCGACCTGGAGGCGCCCGAGCCCGAACTGCGGCTGTCGCTCGACCACGTGGTGGCCGCGATCGAGGGCCGCCCCGTCCTCGCGGTCCGGGTGGCGGAGGAGCTGGAGGAAGCGCACCGGTACGGCGGACCGCTCGGCGACGCCGCCCCCGTCCTCGCCGCGATCCGCGCCCTGGGCGGCGACCACGGCCTCGTGCAGGGACTCCTCGCCACCGGACTCGCCACGGCCCTCGGGTCCCGCCAGAACTGGTCGGACCCCTGCCGCTCGGTCGTCGTCGAACTGCGCCGCCACCCCGAGCGGGAGGTCAGGGAGGCGGCGTACGCCACGAGGCTGGGCGAAGACTGAGCCGAGGGCGGTCGAGGGGAGCCGCGTCGCCCGCGGGCCAGGGGCGTGGACCGGCGCGGTCCGATGCGCCGGGCCGTGCCGGTGGGTACCGGCACGGCCCGGGGCCGGAGGATAGCGCAGAGCCGGCGCCGGCACGCTCGGGCCGTTCGGCGCAGAGCCGGCGCCGGCACGCTCAGGCCGTTCGGCGCAGAGCCAGCGCCAGCACGCTCAGGCCGAACATCATGACGCCCAGCGGGAGATGGAGCGACGACATGTGCGCGATGCCGGTCACGACCTGGATCGAGGCGAGGACCAGGAAGCCGGTCGCGTGCCCGACGGGGCGGGGCGAGCCGCCGCCCGGCTTCCAGGCCAGCACCGCCGCGACCACGTAGAGCATCGACGCCGCGTACATCACGCGGGCTCCGATGCTGTGCAGCGTCTCTCCGTACGGCGAGGACAACAGCAGTCCCGCGGAGATCGCTTGGAGGAAGATGGTCAGGGTCTGCACGGCGATCGCGAGGTGCAGAAACGAGAGCCGGTGCTGTGCCGTTGCCTGGGTCGCCATGTCACGGTCCCCTTGTCCGCCCGGGGGCAGTAGATCGATAAGGTCTCACCAGCCCGACGACGCGGGCCCGCGAAAGGTAAGGCGAGGAGGCGTTCGGGAGCATGGGAGGGTCGGGGACGCGTATCGACGCGATAGCCGGAGAGCGGCGCCGGCTGGTCAACGTCGCCTATCGGCTGCTCGGTTCACTGGCCGAGGCCGAGGACGCCGTCCAGGAGGCCTACGCCCGCTGGTACGCGCTGCCACCAGGCCGGCAGGACGAGATCGTGTCCCCCGGGGCCTGGCTGACCACGGTGACCGGCCGCATCTGCCTGGACGTGCTCGGCTCGGCGCGGGCACGGCGTGAGCGGTATGTCGGCGCGTGGCTGCCCGACCCCCTGCCCGACCACGCGGAGTGGGGCCACGGCGCCGATCTCGCCGACCCCGCCGACCGGATGGTCCTGGACGAGTCGGTGGCCATGGCCTTCCTCGTGGTCCTGGACTCGATGACCCCCGCGGAGCGGGTGGCGTTCGTCCTGCACGACGTCTTCCGCTACTCCTTCGCCGAGATCGCCGGCGTCGTCGGCCGGACCCCCGCGGCGTGCAAGCAGCTCGCCGCGTCCGCGCGGCGGAGGGTGCGTGCGGAGCGGGCCCCGACGCCGGCGGCCGGGCAGGCCGACACGGTGCGGCGCGTCAAGGAGGCGTGGGAGTCCAGGGACATCGCTGCCCTCGTCGACCTTCTCGACCCGGCCGCCGTGATGACCGCCGACGGCGGGGGCCTGGTCGGCACCGTCCCGCACCCGATCGAAGGCGGTGCGCGCATCGCCCGGTACCTGGTCGCCGTCGCCGACAGGGCTCCAGGGCTCGAACTCCTGGTGCGGTCGGTGAACGGTGAGCCCGGGCTGGTCGCGCGTCGTGACGGTGTGGTCGTGACCGTCGCGTCGCTCGACGTCGCCGGCGGCCGGGTCACCCGGATCTGGGCGGTCCGCAATCCCGAGAAGCTCGGCCCGTGGGTACGGGACCGCTGATACGAGGGTGAGGCCCTGGAGGGAATCCTCCAGGGCGTCCGTTCTCAGGCGCCTTCGGTCGGCTCCGGACCGACCTCCCGGTCGGCCGGTCGCCCAGCCGAAGCCGCCCCGCGGCCGGGGGCCGTTCCGGCCAGGCTGGTGCACGGTCGCCGCGCCGGTGCGGCCGCCGGTGGCGTTGCCCCGGGGCCCGTGGCAGCTCGCCGGGGCGGACGGCCCGGCTGTCGGCAAGGTGCTGATCAGAACGGGGGCCGGAGCCCCCTCCCGCATCGGAGGTCCGGTTCGGTACGGATAAGGCCGCATCGTCCGGGCAGACGAGACGTCATGCACGGACAACACGCGCGTCCTACGAGCACTTGGTACCGTCCGGCCCCCACCGCCCCGACCCGGCCTCCCGGCCACGCCAGGACCAGGCACACGCGGCGAGGCTGGATCACCGGCCGCCTGCGCCGGCGCATCCTCGCCTATCGGGCCGTCGAGTTCCTGACCACACACATCCCCGGCACCCCCGGCCCGGGCGAGGAGTGCCTGCTCCTCGTCCACGCCCGACAGGTCGTCGGCCAGGTCCAGTACCGCCTGTGCGCGGACTGCGCCCGAGGAGTCATCACCGGCGTGACCCTCGACGAACGCTTCCTCAGCACGGGTCTGGGCACCCGGGCGCTGTCGCACCTGCGGACCCGGCACCCGGGAGTCGCCTGGCACAGCACGCTGCGCAGGCGAACGACGCGCGACCTCCTGCGCCGGATGCAGATCCTTCCCACCTCCTCCGACGCCCCCTGCCCTCACGCGGACCGGCCCCCGCCCGCGCCACCGCAGGCCGCCACCTGACGACGGCGCGGGCATCGCAGGGCATCTCGGTGCCCCCTGCCCGGCCGTGGCGGCAGGCGCGTCGGAGCGCGTGCGGGGCGCCGTCGGCTGCCGCCGGTTCTCAGCCGGACCGCTTGGCCATGACGACCACGCCCGGTCCGCTGTGCTCATCCGCAGGGAGCCGCAGCTCGGCGACCGGGAGCAGCCCGGCCCGCTCGATGAGGTCCGTCAGCTGCTCCGGCCGCCACTGGTGCGTGGTCCAGCTGACGGGTACCCCTCCGTATGCCTCGGTGCGCACCACGTCCTCGTCCCCGACGTGCGTCGCGGTGATGAAGTGCCCGCCCGGCTTCAGTGCCCGCGCGAACAGGGCGAGAACATGGGGAAGAACGTCCCGGGGGAGGTTGAACAGCGACCACCACCCGAGCACTCCGCCGAGGGAGGCTTCCCCGAGATCGAGGTCCGTGGCGGAGGCGACGGCGAAGCGGCAGTGCGGATGACGGCGGCGCGCGTTCTCGATCATCCGGGGGGAGAGATCCACCCCGGACACGTCGAGACCGCGCTCGGCGAGGTAGGCGGTCACCGTTCCCGGTCCGCAGCCGACGTCGAGGACAGGTCCGAGCCCGCTCACCGTGTCCGCGAAGGCGTCGATCGAGGCCTTGAGCCAGGGGTGGCGACGGATGTCGCCCATTCCCGTCGTGGTCACCAGGCGGGCGTAGGCGTCGGCCACCCGGTCATAGGACGCGCGGACCACGTCGAGGTCGGCCGGGCGGTCGATGGGAGGAGTGCGCATCGGCCAAGGATAGGACCGTGCGGCGCCGTGGAGGGCCGGTACGGTGCGACGTCCCGGAGAACGTCCTCGCCTTCGCCCGCCGCCCGCGGCGACCGCTTCACCCGCGGCGTCAACCTCTCCGACGCCCCGGTCGCGCTTCCGGAGCGCATCCGGGTCCTCGTCTCCTCCCGATCGTCGAGCGGACGGCTGCCGCCGCCCCACAGCGGCGTCCGGCTCCGCACCGCCCGATCCCCGCACCGGCCGGCGGCAGGCCCTTCGCGCACGCAGCCGGCCCGTGGCCGGGGCAACCGCAGCCGGGGGCGGCCCTCGTGACCCTCGGGCCGAAGACCGCCCTCGGCGCAGGTCACCCCCGTTCCCGCTCGAACGTCCGCAGCAGGTCCGCCGCGATGCTCACCGCGATGGTGGCGGGCTCCTTGCCGGCGATCCCGGCGATCCCGACCGGGGTCTTGATCCGGTCGATCGCGCCGGGGTCGTGCCCTCCCTCCGTGGCGAGGCGCTGCCGGAACCGCGCCCATTTGGCGGCCGAGCCGATCAAGCCGATCGACCCCAGTGTGGTGGTGCGAAGGGCGGTGTCGCACAGCGCGGCGTCCTCGGCGTGGTCATGGGTCATGATCAGGACGTGGGTGCCGGACGGCAGCTCCGTGAGGACCTCCTCCGGCAGCAGCGGTGTGTGGTGCACGTGGACCTGCGCCACCGGGTCCGCGAGCACGCCGAGCCGTTCCTCGGTCAGTACGTCGGGGCGGGTGTCGATCAGGTGCAGATCGAGGTCGTGGCGCGCGAGAATGCGTGCCAGCTCCAGGCCGACGTGCCCGACCCCGAAGACCGCCACGGACTGCACCACCGGCAGCGGTTCGAGCAGTACGGTGACCACTCCGCCGCAGCACTGCACGCCGTGCCGACTGGTCACCTTGTCGTTGAGCGCGAACTCCATCAGCTCCGGCTCGGGATCGGGCGTGACGCTCAGCTCGCGGGCCCTGTCGATGGCGACGGCCTCGATGTTGCCGCCGCCGATCGAGCCCCACGTCTCGCTCTGCCCCACGACGAGCTTGGCACCGGCCCGGCGGGGGGCGTGGCCGCGCACGGTCGCGACGGTCACGAGCGTGCCGGGCTCCCGGCGGGCCCGCAACGCCGCGACCGCGGCCACCCACGTCATGTCAGACATCGCTCACGGCGCTCGCGTCGGCCGGGATCCGGCTGCCCCCTTGAGCCGGCCCGTCGCGCCGGGCGGCCTGGCCGCGGGCCGCTTCGATCGCCCAGTACACCGCTTCCGGTGTCGCGGGGGAGGCCAGCTCCACACTGACACCGCAGGGCCCGAACGCCGCGGCGGCCTGTCGCAGCGCCTCCCGCACCGAGAACGCCAGCATCAGCGGCGGTTCCCCCACCGCCTTGGAGCCGTAGACCGCCCCCTCCTCGGTGGCGTTCTCCATCAGCCTGACGTGGAACTCCTCGGGCATCTCCGAGAAGCTCGGCAGCTTGTACGTACTCGCGGCCTGGGTCAGCAGCCGGCCCCGGTTCGGCCCGTCACCGGTGTCCCAGCGCAGATCCTCGAGCGTCAGCCAGCCGGCGCCCTGGACGAAGCCGCCCTCGACCTGACCGATGTCGATCAGGGGGGAGAGGCTGTCGCCGACGTCGTGCACGATGTCCACCCGCCGGATCCGGTACGCGCCGGTGAAGCCGTCCACCTCCACCTCGGTGGCGGCGGCGCCGTAGGAGAAGTACTTGAACGGCGAGCCCCGGAAGGCCTTCGCGTCCCAGTGCAGGCCCTCGGTGCGGTAGAAGCCGGCCGCCGACAGCTGGACCCGCTGGAAGTACGCCGTGCGCACCAGGTCGTCCCAGGCCAGCTCCCGGTCGCCGCCGACGACGCGTGCGACGCCCTCGACGATGCGTACGTCCGAGGCGTTCGCCCCCAACTGGGTCCCGGCCACCTGGAGCAGCCGCTCGCGCAGCTGCTCGCAGGCGTTCTTCACCGCCGCGCCGTTGAGATCCGCCCCGGAACTGGCTGCGGTGGCGGAGGTGTTGGGGACCTTGTCGGTACGCGTCGGGGCCAGCCGCACCATGTGCAGCGGGATGCCCAGCGTCGTCGCGGCCACCTGCAGCATCTTGGTGTGCAGGCCCTGCCCCATCTCGGTGCCACCGTGGTTGATCAGGACCGAACCGTCCTTGTAGATCAGCACCAGCGCGCCGCCCTGGTTGAAGGCGGTGAGGTTGAACGAGATCCCGAACTTGATCCCGGTGACCGCGAGCGCTCGCTTGGTGTGCGGGTGCGCGGCGTTGAAGGCCGCGATCTCGCGCTGACGGTCGACGGCGCCGGCGTCCTCCTGGACCTGTCGCCAGACGGACGAGATCCGCTCGGGGTGGGAGACAGGCTGTCCGTACGGCGTCGACTGCCCCTGCCGGTAGAAGTTGCGCTCACGCAGCTCCATGGGGTCGAGGCCCAGCAGGGGCGCGCACCGGCCCATGATGTCCTCGATGACCAGCATGCCCTGCGGGCCGCCGAAACCACGGAAGGCGGTGTTGGAGACCTTGTTGGTCTTGGCGATGCGGCCGGCGATCCTCGCGTTGGGGATCCAGTAGGTGTTGTCGATGTGGCACAGGGCGCGGGCCACCACCGGCTCGGACAGGTCCAGACTCCAGCCGCCGTCCGCGGTCAAGGTGGCGTCCAGGGCGCGGATGCGGCCGTCGGCGTCGAACCCGATCCTCCACGAGGCGTGGAAGCCGTGGCGCTTGCCGGACATGGTCAGGTCCTGCGTGCGGTTGAGCCGCACCCGGACCGGCCGGCCGGTCAGCCTGGCGCCCAGTGCGGCGACCGCCGCGAAGCCGTGGGGCTGCATCTCCTTGCCGCCGAAGCCGCCACCCATGCGCAGACACTGCACGGTCACCTCGTGGCTGTGCAGCCCCAGTACGTGCGCGACGATCTCCTGCGTCTCCGAGGGATGCTGGGTGCTGCTCTGGACGAACATCTGCCCGTTCTCGTCGACGTGGGCCAGGGCCGCGTGCGTCTCGAGGTAGAGGTGCTCCTGATCGGAGAACTGGAACTCGCCGCTGAAGACGTGCGCGGAGTCCTCGAAGCCCGCGTCGACGTCCCCGGTCACCATCACGGGCCGCGCACCGTGGAAACTGCCGGCCGCGATCGCCTCCCGCAGTGTGATCAGCGAAGGCCGTTCGTCGATCTCCACCTCGACGGCGGCCGCACCCAGCCGGGCCGCCTCCAGGGTCTCGGCGAGGACCCAGGCGACCGCGTGGCCGTGGAACATGACCTCGTCGGGGAAGAGCGGCTCGTCGTGCTTCATGCCGGCGTCGTTGACGCCGGGCACGTCGGCCACGGTCAGCACCCGGACCACACCGGGCACGGCGAGCGCGGGCGCGGTGCGCAGCGCGGTGATCCTGCCGCGCGCCTTCATGACCTGGACCGGGTAGGCGTGCAGCACGTCCTTCGTACGCTGCACCAGGTCGTCGGTGTAGAGCGCGGCGCCGGTGACGTGCAGCGTGGCACTCTCGTGCGGCATCGAGACGCCGACGACGGGCTTTTCGGGGAGCTCGGACAGATGGCTCATGACGAGACCGCCTCGGTGGTGTGCGCGTACAGCTTGAGCAGGCTCTGGCCGAGCATCGCGGAGCGGTAGCCGGCGGTGGCGCGGTGGTCGTTCATCGGGGTGCCCTGGGCCCGCAGCACCCGCGCCGCGGCCTCGACGGTCTCCGTCGCCCACGGCCTGCCCTCCAGGGCCGCCTCGGTGGCGAGGGCGCGGACCGGGGTGGCGGCCACTCCGCCCAGGCCGATGCGCGCCGTGCGGACGATCCCGTCCTCGATGTCGAGGGCGAAGGCGACCGCCACGCTGGAGATGTCGTCGAAGCGCCGCTTGGCGATCTTGTGGAAGGCCGTGACCGGCGACAGCGGCAGGGGGACGCGTACCGCGCGGATCAGCTCGCCGGGACGGCGCACGCTCTGCCGGTAGCCGGTGAAGTAGTCCGCGAGCGAGACCTCTCGCTCACCGTCGGCGTCGGCGAGCACCACCGACGCCTCCAGTGCCAGCAGCACCGGGGGGCTGTCGGCGATGGGGGAGCCGGTACCGAGATTGCCCCCGAGCGTCGCGCTGTTGCGGATGAGCCGCGAGGCGAACTGCGGGAACAGCTCCGCCAGCAGGGGCACGTCGCCGTCGAGGCGGCGCTCGATCTCGGTGAGCGTCAGCGCCGCCCCGATCTCGATGTGGTCCGACGCGGTCCGCAGCTGACGCAGTTCGGGCAGCCGGTCGACGGCCACCACGCAATCGGCGCGCCGGGAACGGATGTTCACCTCCACTCCCCAGTCGGTGCTGCCGGCGACGACCACCGCGTCGGGCCGCTCGCGCAGCAGCCGCACCGCCCCGGCCAGGGTGCTCGGCCGAAGGAAGGCGCTGCCGCCCTGGGCGTACTCGGTGGCGACCGCTTCGGGCGGAGCCTGCCGGCGACGCCGCGCCAGGGGGTCGTCGTCCGTCGGCGTGCCGACCGCGAACGCGGCGTCCCTGATCGGTCGGTAGCCGGTGCAGCGGCACAGGTTTCCGCTCAGCGCGTGCAGGTCGAAACCGTTCGGACCGTGCTCCGGGTCGGCGCCGCCGCCCGGGACCGGTCCCGGCTCCGAGTCCGCGTGTGCGCAACGGCCGGGCCGGTAGTACTCGGCGGCCATGCTGCAGATGAACCCCGGTGTGCAGTACCCGCATTGGGAGCCGCCGCGGACCGCCATCTCCCGCTGCACGGGGTGCAGCGTGGGCGGCATGCCGGCCTCGCCGGCGGTGGCGAGACCTTCGGAGGTGACGACCTCCTGCCCGTCGAGCGCCGCGACCGGTACCAGGCAGGCGTTGACCGCCACCCAGTCGGTGGGCGTGTCGACCCCGGGGCGGGCCACCAGGACCGAACACGCGCCGCATTCACCCTCGGCGCAGCCCTCCTTGGTGCCGGTGAGCCCGTGCTCGCGCAGGAAGTCCAGCACGGTGGTGTGGGGTGAGGCGGGGGAGATGGGTAGTTCTTCTCCGTTGACCGTGAGCCGCGCCGCTGCGCAGGACACGTCCTCGTCTCCGGGCGCGGTCGATGTGACTTTCCTCGTCGCCATTTCAGGAGCTTTCTCTCTTCGGAGGCGCGGCTCGAGAACCCGGAGCGCACGCCACACGGCGGCACGCACGAGGTGCCGAAGGCGGTGACAGGGATGGGGAAGGTGCCGGGGCCGCACGAGGGCACGCCGGAAGGGGGCTGGTCAGCAGCCGTGTGCTACGAGACCCGGAACCCAGGCGGTCTGGTGGGAGAGGCGGCAGGGTACGGAGAGGTTCGACATCCGGATCCGCCTCCTTCCAGCAGCTCGCGAATCGGTGCGCCCGAAGCTACGTCGCCGCGGGTTCATCGGTCAAGCCTGCGCGGACGGATTCCGCGGTCCACCGTGCTCGACGTCCAGCGGCGGTGGGCGGGCCGTCGTTCCGTCACCCGACAGGTCTACCGGGACCTATTGTGTGCGCGTGACGGAGTACAGCGCAGAAATCATCGCGGGCCGGTACCGGCTGGTCGAACGCATCGGCCAGGGCGGTATGGGCCGGGTGTGGCGCGGCGTCGACCAGCAGCTCTTCGGACGCGAGGTCGCCATCAAGGAGATCGTCTTTCCCGTGGGACTGGACGACGACCATCGCGCCACCCTGCTCCGCCGCTTCACCGGCGAGGCCCGCGCGGCGGTCACTCTCAGCCATCCGGGAATCATCACCATCCACGATGTCGTGGAGCACCGGGGCGCACCCGTGATCGTCATGGAGCTGATCCGGGGGGAGTCCCTCGCCGCGGCCGTCCGGCGGCAGGGCCGGCTGCCCGCGCAGCGGGTCGCGGAGATCGGCTCCGCCATGCTCGACGCGCTCGCCGAGGCGCACGCCGCGCGGATCGTCCACCGCGACATCAAGCCGGACAACGTCCTCCTGGCCAAGGACCGTGTCGTCCTCACCGACTTCGGCATCGCCCACCTCGCGGACGCCACGACCAAGCTCAGCCACAGCGGGACCGTCATCGGCACCCCGCAGTACATGCCACCGGAGCAGCTGGAAGGCAAGCGCCCGACCCCCGCCAACGACCTGTGGGCGCTCGGCGCCACCCTCTACCACGCCGTCGAGGGCCGGCCTCCCTTCGACGCCGAGGGGCTCCACGCCCTGGCGGTGGCCGTCTTCACCCGGCCACACCGTCCGCCGGCCCACGCCGGCCCGTTGGGCCCGGTGCTCGACGCGCTCCTCACCAAGGACCCGGCCCACCGGCCCGGAGCGGACGAGGCCGCCGGGCTGCTGGCGTCGGCGCTGCGCTCGCTGCGGTCCAGGGCGGAGGCCGTGCCCGGTCCGCAGCCCGGGGACGGACCCGATCCCGACGCCGAGCCCGTGGGCGCTTCCGGACCCGTACCGGCACCGCCGTCCGTACCGGCGTCATCCGTACCGGACACCGCGACGGAGCACGCCCCCACTCCCGCGGAGCGGGAGGTGCCGCCCCCGTCCTCCCCGCCGCGCCTGCCCACTCCCACGGTCCGGGACTCGGCGAACGGACCCGACGACGGTCCCGGCAGGCCCGTACCGGACCGGCCGACCGCGCCGCCCGTGTCCCCGGCCGAGGCCACGGTGCCGCTCGGAGGAGGTGACCGGGACGGGCGGGCGGGGGAGAAGGCCGGCCGGCGGCGGCTCCACACCCGGCGCTCCGCCGTCCTCTCGGTGGCGGTGTCCACGCTCGCCGCCGCCTCCGTGCTGACCTGGACCCTCAACCGCGACGAGACGCCCGGCGACGGCGACAAGACCGGCGGCGGCTCGACGGCTGCCCCCGTCACCGTGGTGATCGGAGTGGACGCACCCCTGAGCGGCAGCCTGTCCTCCCTGGGCCTCGGCATCAAGCACTCGGCCGACCTGGCGGCGAAGACCGCCAACCGGACCCGGCACGTCCCCGGTGTGAACTTCACGGTCCAGGCACTGGACGACGAGGCCCTTCCCGCCAACGGCACCCTCAACGCATCGAAGTTCGCGGCAGACAAGAAGGTGCTGGGCATCGTCGGACCACTCAACTCCGCCGTCGCCCGCACCATGATGGAACAGCTCGCTCAGGCCAACCTGGTCACCGTGTCACCTGCCAACACCAATCCCGCGCTGACACGGGGCCCCCGCTGGGCCGAGGGCGTCACCTCCCGCCCGCACGAGAACTACTTCCGTACCGTCGCGCCGGAGACCGACCAGGGGCCGTTCGCCGCCCGCCATCTCCACCGGGACGCCAGGAAGACCAAGCTCTACGTCATCGACGACGGCACCGCCTACGGCACCAGCCTCACCTCCGGGTTCACCGCCGAGTTCACCCGACTCGGCGGAACCGTCGTCGGCACGGACCGGGTCGAGGCCGGGGAGAGCGACTTCTCCTCCCTGGCCGGGAAGGTCAGGGCGTCCGGCGCGGAAGCCGTGTACTTCGGTGGCGACTACACCATCGCCGGACCGCTCTCCCTGCAGATCAAGCAGGCGGGCGTGCGCATCCCCCTCATGGGCGCCGACGGCATCTTCGACCAGCAGTACCTCACGGACAATCCGGAGGGCGAGGGCGACCTCGCCACCAACGTCGGTGCGCCCGCCGAGAGCCTGGCGGGAGGAGAGGCGTTCCTCGCCCAGTACCGGGACGCGGGCTACCCCGACGAAGCCGGGCCGTACGGGCCCTACGCGTACGACGCGGCCTGGGCCGTCATCGAGGCGGTGAAAGCCGTGGTGAGGGCCAACGGAGGCAGGCTTCCCCAGGACGCCCGGGCGAAGCTGCCGCAGGCGGTGGCCGATGTGCGGTTCGACGGCGTCACGGGCCGCGTGGCCTTCGACGAGCACGGCGACGCGGTCCACCGCCGGCTGACGGTCTACGCCGTACGGGACGGCAGCTGGTCCACCGTCACCAGCGGCCCCAGCGTGCCCTGACCCGCCTGGACGGACGGAGCGCCCGCACGACGGGACACGCGCGGCCGAGGCGGGGCGCGGCGTCGAACGCGGTCGCCCGCGGCCGGCGCGTCGCGGACGGGGCGAGAGGCCGCAGTCGCCTCCCGCCCCGCTCCGGCCCGCACACACCCTCGCTTCGCCCGTCTCTGCCAAGGCGGGCTCGTCACGCGGGCCGGCCGGCTGCCTTCCGCCCCCGCATGTCAGCGGAGGCAGCCGATGTCCTTCACCTTCAGCGGTTCACGCAGACGTTGCCGAACGCGGGGTTCAGCAGTCCGATGACCGACACCGTGTTGCCACAGGCGTTGACCGGCACGTGCACGGGAACCTGGATCACATTCCCCGAACCCAGGCCCGGGGAGTAGGCCGCCGCGCCCTCGGACCAGCTGTCCGCCGAGGCGGCCGACGCTCCCCCCACCACCGTCGCTCCCGCCGCCACGGCCAGACCGGCACTCATCCACATACGAGACATAACTGACTGCTCCTCGTTCACTCGTTCACCGGCGCATGGAACGCCGCACCGACCTCGTCGAGGTCTGCGCACGTGATTCGGCCGTACCGGTGCCGCGGCTTGGATCAGCGCCCCCGTTCACTCGAAGGAGCGATACCGGGCGGGCCCCCGCGGCGCTTCACCGCGGTCAGGCGACCGAGAGCATCGCCGCGGTGAGTTCCGCCGTGCGCCGGTGCCACGCGCCGGCGGTCCGGAGCATGGCGTGGCCGCCCCGGGGCATCGGTATGCCGACGGCATCGGCGCCGGCGGTCCGGGCCCGGCGTACGAAGTGCCACGACTCGGACGCGGAGGTGATCCGGTCGCTCTCGTCGTGCAGGAGGAAGAGCCTCCGGCCGGCCAGGTGCTCGACCGGCTCACCCGGCGGACACCACGGCGCGAGGGCGACCACTCCGCGCACGAGGGGATCCCGGGCGGCCCGGAGAGCCGCGCGGCCCCCCATGGAGTGGCCGACGAGGATCACCGGCACCGCACCGGCGTGCTCCCGGAGGCGGGTGAGGGCCGCGGTGGCGTCGGCGGCGGCGTCGCACCGCGTGCCGTTCCAGCCCCGGTGGCGGTAGCGCACCTCCGCCACCAGGACGTCACGCCCGCGGGTCGCGCGGACCACGGCGCGGGCGAAGGGCCGCATGCGCAGAGCGGGCAGGTCGAGGAGGGGCGGCGGCTCGAGGCCGTCCGAGCGGCCTCCGTGCAGAAGGAGCACCGCGGCCGTCGGTCTCCCCGGCGACGCCCGGAGCACCAGCGTTCCGCCCTCGCGGGTGGCCGGCTGCTTACCGCGGCCTGTCCCGGCGGTCATCGCGGCGTCTTCCGGGGCGGCCGCGGGAAGAACCCGCTGGTGCGTGCGGCGTACTCGGCGAACCCTGGCCGCCCGGCCATGTGGGCCTCCAAGAGCCTCTTGCCGCTGCCCCAGACGAGCAGGGCGCTCATCACCACCGGCGAGACGAGTGTGAGCGCCGCGGTCTGCCAGGTCGCGCAGGCCGTCAGGTAGAGCCCCCACCAGACGAGGAAGTCGCCGAAGTAGTTGGGATGCCGTGTCCAGCTCCACAGACCGCGGTCCATGATCCGGCCACGGTGCGCCGGGTCGGACGTGAAGCGCGCCAGCTGGTGGTCGCCGACCGCCTCGAACACGAACCCCGTCGCCCACACGAGCAGGCCCAGAGACCCCAGGAGCCCCAGATCCTGCGGCAGGTAGGCCGCTGCCTGGACCGGCAGGGAGACGAGCCAGACGAGGCACCCCTGAAGCAGGTAGACCTTGCGCAGCGCGTAGACGCGAGGGTCGCCGGGGGCCTGGCTGAGCATGCGGGCGTAACGGGGATCCTCGCCGTGGCCCCTTCCGCGACGGGCGATGTGGAAGGCCAGTCGCAGGCCCCACACGCAGGTGGCGAGGGTGACCGCGAGACGGCGGCCGTCATCGCCGTACCCGGCCGAGAGCAGCCAGGTGGTGAGTGCCACCGCGGCGAAGGCCACACCCCAGGCGACGTCGACGATCCGGTGCATGCCCTTGGCCAGAGCGACGGCGAAGGTGCCCAGCATGACGGCGAGCGCGAGGCCGGCCGCGACCGCCAGGTTCAGGCCGAACGCGGCCCACGCGTCCCCGGTCACCGGGTGCCCTCGGCCCTGTGCCACGACGGTGTGGCGGGCATGGCGCTCCCGCCGCCCGGGTCGGGACGTACCGAGAGGATCTGTTCCACGCCCATGCGGTTGTGGGCGAACGCCAGAGCGCTTCCGGCGAGGTAGAGCCGCCAGACCCGTGTCGTGGGCTCACCCACGAGGCCGACGAAGTCGTCCCAGCGCTCCTCGAGCGTGCGGCGCCAAGCCTCGATGGTCCAGGCGTAGTGCTCACGCAGGGACTGCACCGAGCGGACCTCGAGTCCCGCCGACTCCAGGACGGCCACGGTCCCGCCGACCGGCCGCATGTGCATGTCCGGAGCGATGTAGGTCTCGATGAACGCACCGCCGCCGGGGGCGTTCGCGCCACGCGACATCTGCTGGACGAGCAGGCGTCCGCGCGGGCGCAGCAGCCCACCCAACTGCCGGGCGAAGGCGGGGTACTCGGCGTCGCCGACGTGCTCCCCCATCTCGATCGCGCAGACGGCGTCGTACCCGCCGCCCTGGACGTCCCGGTAGTGCGCCAGTTCGACCTCGACGAGATCCGCGACTCCTTCGCGTGCCACGCGGTCGCGCAGGTGGTCCCGCTGGCGTGCCGAGAGGGTGACGGCGGTGACCGCGGCCTTGTAGGCGCGTGCGGCGTGGACCGCCACGGAGCCCCAGCCGCATCCGACGTCCAGCAGACGCGTGCCGGGTCCGAGCCCCAGCTTGCGGCAGATCAGGTCGAGTTTGTCGCGCTGCGCGTCGGCGAGGTCGTAGTCGGGTCCTTGCGGGCGGGTCCAGTACGCGCAGGAGTACGCCATGGATTCGTCCAGGAGCAGCTCGTAGAACGCGTTGGAGAGGTCGTAGTGGTGCGCGATGGCCGCCCGGTCGCGGGCCGTGCTGTGGAGCCGGCCGGCCACCCGCGCGCGAGGTGCGGCGGGCGGGGCCGGACGAGGGCCGAGGGCGCCCAGACGGAGCGCCAGGGTCGCGGCGCGGGCGAGGTCGGCGGGACGGGGCCGGACGGCTCCTCGTTCGCGGACGTACCGCCACACCTGCGAGAGACTCTCACCCAGGTCACCGTCGACATCGATCTCGCCGGCGATGTACGCCTCGGCGAGGCCGAGTTCGCCCGGCTGCCACAGCAGCCGGCGCAGCGCGCGGGGCGTCCGGACGAGGACGGCAGGGGCGTCGGCCGGGCCGGCCTGACTACCGTCCCATGCGCGCAGCCGGACGGGGAGCGGGCCGGCGAAGCAGGGGGCGAGAGCGGCGGCGAGGCGCTGGGCGGCGGAGGTCATCGGGTCACCTGCGGCATGGGGTCGGCGGTCAGCAGGAGCTGGCGGACGTCGAGGTAGCGGGAGCGGAACCCGGCTTCGGAGTAGGCGAGGTAGAGCTCCCACAGGCGGCGGAAGGTGCGGTCGAAACCGAGGGCGTGGACCTCGTCGGCCCGTCGGCCGAACTCCTCCCGCCACAGTCGGAGCGTCTCCGCGTAGTGGTCGCCGTATCCGATGTCCGAGACGGTGCTCAGACCTGCGGCGGCGCTCTCCTCGGCGATCGCCTCGCGGGAGGGGATGAGACCGCCGGGGAAGACGTACTTGCTGATCCACGTGTGGGTACGGGCGGTGTGCAGCATCCGCTGGTGGGGCATGGTGATCGCCTGCAGCGCCACGCGACCGCCGGGAGCGAGGAGCCGGCGCAGGGCACGGAAGTAGGCGGGCCAGTACTCCGCGCCGACGGCCTCGATCATCTCGACACTGACGACGGCGTCGAAGGAGCCCTCGACGTGCCGGTAGTCGCGCAGGTCGACCGTGACCCGGTCGGACAGGCCGGCCGCTTCGATCCGTTCGCGGGCCAGGTCCCGTTGTTCCGTGGAGAGGGTCACCGTGAGTACGTGCGCGCCGCGGGAGGCCGCCCGGATCGCCAGCTCGCCCCAGCCGGTGCCGACTTCCAGCAGGCGGGTGCCGGGCCCGATCTCCGCGAGGTCCAGGAGGCGGTCGATCTTCCGGTGCTGGGCTGCGGTGAACGTCGCGGGCGACGCGGGGAAGGCGGCGAAGACGGCTGAGGAGTACGTCATGCTCGCGTCGAGGAAGAGGGCGAACAGCTCGTTGGACAGATCGTAGTGCCGGTGGACGTTGTCCCGGGCCCCTTCGGGGGTGTTGCGGTGGTGCTCGGGACGTCGGCGCACCCACGTGTTGCGCAGTCGGCGCAGTGGGGCCGGGACGAGGTCGTCCACGTGCGCGGCGAGGACGGTCAGGACGCCGGCCAGGTCGTCGCTGTCCCATTCGCCCGCCATGTAGGACTCGCCGAAGCCGATCAGGCCGTCGGCTCCGACCCGTCGGTGGAAAGCGTCCGGGTCGTGGAGGGTCAACACGGGTGCTCCACCGTCCTGGCGCGGGATCGCGGTCACGTGACGCCCCGCGGCGGCGTGCCGTATCCGCAGCGGGAGCCGGGTGAAGGCGCGCTCGACGAGTCGCCGGGCCACGGCGGTGCGCAGGGCGGAGGCACGAGGCAGCCGGGCGACGTCCGGCCAGCGTTCCGGGTCCACCCCCGCCGCGGGTGAGGTGCGGGCTCCGCCGACGGGCACGACGCCGCTCTTGTCGGTGGTGGGGTACGAGACGGTCACAGCATGCCTTCTTGGGGGAGGTGGTCGGGACGGGGACGGACGGGGAGCCGGCGCAGGTAGAGGCGGATGCCGTGCATCCGTATGCCGGCGGAGACCTTGGCCGCGGACCACGGGCGGCGCAGCGCGAGGGCGAGGAGAGTGCGCGGCCCGGCCGGCCGGCGGCATCCCCGCACGGTGGCGGTGAACGGGTGCGTACCGTCGCCGTGCCGGAGCTGCACACTCAGGTCGAGCGTGTCTCCGGGCAGCGGCAGCCGCATGCGATAGGAGCCCTCGACGCCGAAGAACGGCGAGACGTAGAAGTCCTTGGGAACCGAGGCCCGCCCCCGTGCGTCGGGGCGCAGGAGGTAGCAGTGCCGCTGGCCGTAGGTGTTGTGCACCTCTGCGACGACGCAGACCAGTGCGCCGAGGCGGTCGTGACACCAGTAGAGGCTGAGAGGGTTGAAGACGTGCCCCAGGACGCGGGGGTGAGCCAGCATCAGCACCTGCCCGTCCGCGTTGCGCACCCCGTTCGCGTGCAGATACGCATCGAGCGCGGCGCGCAGTGTCGGGGCCCGGCCGCCGAAGTGGTCGCGGACGTCGAAATGAGCCAGCCGACGCAGTCCTCGCGGCAGCCGGGGCGGGCCGTCGATGTCGACCAGCCAGAAGTGGGTGCGTTGCCGGAAGACATGGCGGACGGGGGCGGTCCGGGCGTGGCCCACCGTGCACGCGTACAGCGCCGGGACACGGCGCCGGGACGCATCGGCAGAGGCTGGCCTCACCAGCGCACCCCCAGGGCCGCGGCGGCGGCGACACCGGAGCGGCAACCGTCCTCGTGGAACCCCCAGCCGTGGTAGGCACCGGCGAACGCGGTGAGAGACGTGTTCAGCAGCGGCAACTCCCGCTGCGCGGCGACCGACCGGGGCGTGTAGACGGGGTGCTCGTACTCCATACGGGCCAGCACGGCCCCCGGGTCGACGCGTCCGCCGGCGTTGAGAGTGACGATGTGGGGATCAGCCGTCGCCAGCCGCTGCAGCCGGTTCATGTCGTAGCTGACCTGCACTGCGTCGGGCCGCGCGGTGCAGGAGGGGAGCCAGTAGTTCCAGGAGGCACGCGCGTGTGACGACCGGGGCAGGAGCGACGTGTCCCGGTGCAGCACCGTGGGGTTGCGCGCATAGCCGAACGCCCCGAGGACCCGTCGCTCCTGGTCCGTAGGGTCTCCCAGAATCCGGAGCGCCTGATCGGGGTGGACGGCGAGAACGACGGCGGCGTACGAGGCCGTGTCGCCGTCCGCGGTGGTCACGCGCGCGTGTTCGGCGAAACGCTCGACGACACGGACGGCGGTCGCGGTGCGGACGGCGGGGAGCTGCTTGGCAGCCCGCGCCACGTATGTGCCCGATCCGCCGGTCACGGTCCGCCATCGCGGCGAACCGGTGACCGACAGCAGCCCGTGATGGTCCAGGAAGCGGAACAGGTAGCGAGCGGGGTACAGCAGCGCCGTGTCCGGGGCGCAGGACCAGACGGCCGAGACCAGGGGGATGACGAAGTGACCGACGAAGTGGGCGGAGAAACCCTGCCGCCGCAGGAACCCGCCCAAGGTCGGGGCGTCGTCGCCGGACTTCAGCAGCCGCCGCGCCGCGCGGTGAAACCGGGGCACGTCGGCGAGCATCCGCAGGTGGCGGCCGCGCAGAACGTTGCCTCCCCCCAGCAGCCCGGCCGGCCCCCGGGCCCCGGCGTACTCCAGGCCGCACCCGTCACAGCGCACCGACATGCTCATCTCGGAGTCCTGGGTGGCGACGCCCAGTTCGCCGAGGAGCCTGAGGAACAGCGGATAGGTTCGGTCGTTGTGGACGATGAAGCCGCTGTCCACGCGGACGGTCCCGCCGCCGCGGGCCGGCAGCTCGTGGGTGTGGGCATGACCGCCCAGACGGTCATCCGCCTCGTACAGCACCACGTCGTACGCGCGCTGCAGGACATAGGCGGCCGTCAGCCCCGCCACGCCTCCGCCCACCACAGCGACTCTTTGCCGTGCCAAACCGCTCAGCCCCTCCCCATCAGCCGCGCACCGCCCGTGCGCGCGGTGCGTCGCCCCTACTTCGGAGCCGGGAGGCCGGCGGATGGGAACGACGTGGGGCCGGTGGAGGGGAGCGACGGGGGGCCGACGGCCGGCGGACACCTGTCCGACGGCCGACCGCCATGAGGGCGCGGGCCCGGCGGGGACCGGTGCGCTTCCACGCCACGAGCCGGAGGGTCAATCCGGTCCCGGCGCTCCGTGCCCGCGTGGCGAACCCCTCCGGGTCCGACCGCTCACGTGAGGGGCCGCCGTCGGCACACGGGCCGGGTGACGCGGCGGCCGTCCGGCCGGACCGCGCGCCCGCGGGCCCCCTCCTCCCGTCTGCCGGACGCCTCACCAGAAGGGCGCCCAGCGTCTCTGGCCGCCTCTACCGGGCTGAGGGCAGCCACGGCCCGAGCACGCCCTTCATCGCATCGGTCATCGCGAGTTGCAGCAGCGGGCCGTAGGTGACCCGGCCGACGCCGAGGCGGCGGAAACGCTCGAGATCGTGCTTGACGGGATGGGCCGTGGAATTCACGGGGATGGAGACGGCGCCGGTCACCGCCGTGAGCAGATCGTCGTCGTCCTGGATGCGGACGGGATAGACACTGTCCGCGCCGGCCTGCTCCATGGCCCGCAGTCGCTCGACGGCCTCGTCCAGGACAGCGGAGGGGTCCTCGGCGTGCAGGAAGAGGTCGGTCCGCCCGTTGACCCAGAGCGGGATCCCCGCGTCGTCGGCCGCCGCGCGCAGGCCGGCGATGTAGCTCGCGTGCTCCTTCGTATCGCGCACGCGCCCGCCGTCCGAGTGGACGGTGTCCTCGATGTTGAGTCCGACGCCGCCGGCCTCGGTGAGTCCGGCCACGAGATCCGCGGGCTCCCGACCGTACCCGGCCTCCAGGTCCACGGACACGGGGACGTCGACCGCCGCGGTGATCGGCCTGACGGCGGCGAGTACCTCCTCGAAGGTCTGCCCCTCCTGGTCGTCTGCGCCCCGGGAGGCGGCGAGCGGATGACTGCCGACCGTCAGTGCGGGGAACCCGGCGTCGGCGGCCGTCCGAGCGGACCAGACGTCCCACACGGTCGGCAGGACGAGCGGCTTGTACTCGGCGTGCAGCTGCTTGAGGCGTCGAGCGCGCTCGACGGTGGTGCGAAAGTCCATGCGAGGACGTTACCCCCGGATCGCCACCGGCAACGGACCGGCGGGGCGCCGCCCGTTGAAGGACGGCTGCGCGCGGCCGCGCGGGCCGCGAGGATCCCGTACACCGAGGCTGTCGACGAGGTGCCCGGCTGGTGCACAGGTGCCTCGTGTCCGGAGGGGCCGCCACCCCGAGGGGCCGACGCCGCCGTGCCCACGAGACCGTGGCCACGGGTGGGAACGTACCCATAGAGTTGCGACCGAGATCTACGTCGTGTTCCGAACAGGAGTCGTCATGAGCGAGCGGTCCATCCGCTGGGGAGTTCTGGCCACCGGCGGCATGGCAGCCGCCTTCACCGAGGACCTGCTGCGTGAGCCGGGCGCCCAGGTGGTCGCCGTCGGGTCGCGTTCGGAGGCGGGCGCGCAGCGGTTCGCGCAGCGGTTCGGCATACCCCGGGCGTACGGAAGGTGGCAGGACCTGGCGGCCGACCCGGAGGTCGACGTGGTCTACGTCGCGACGCCCCACGCGCACCACGTGACGGCCGCGACGGCCTGTCTGGAGGCGGGCAAGCCGGTGCTGTGCGAGAAGCCGTTCGCGCTGAGCGGCCGGCAGGCCCGCCTCGTCACCGAACTCGCCGCCAAGCGGGAGCTGTTCCTGATGGAGGCGATGTGGACGTACGTGAACCCGCTGGTGCGCCGGGTAGCGGAACTGACCTCCGACGGCGCCATCGGAGAGGTACGAGCGGTGCACGCCCACTTCGGCGCGCGGGTGTCGGTTCCGCCGGAGCACCGGCTCTGGGACCCCGCCGCCGGTGGGGGCGCACTGCTGGATCTGGGCACCTATCCCGTGTCGTTCGCGCACCTGCTCCTGGGTGCCCCGGAGTCGGTCACGGCCCATGCACGGCTTTCGCCGCAGGGCGTCGACGAGCAGACCGGCATCCTGCTCGGATACGCCGGCGGGGCCATGGCCGTGCTGACGTGTTCCCTGCTCGCCGACGACGAGCGCAGGGCGGTGGTGTACGGCACGCGCGGACGCGTCGAGATCCCGGCCGACTTCTACAACCCGCCCGCCTTCGTGCTGCACCGCGACGGACACGAGCCGCGGACGTACGCCGCGACGCCGCAGGAGGGCAACGGATACGGCCACCAGGCACGGGAGGTGATGCGGTGCCTGGGATCGGGACTGACCGAGTCTCCGCTGGTGCCGTCGGCCGGCACCCTCGCGGTCATGGACACCCTGGACGCGGTGCGCGCTCGGATCGGCGTGCGCTACCCGGGGGAGTGAGGGGCGGGACAGGCGAGCCTGCCCCGCGCCCCCGGATGAGGGGGCGGGGGGCAGGCTCGTGGGGTGCGGCACCGCGCGGAGAGGGGAGCGGGCGCCCCGCCGGGCCCGGTCAGGCGCCGGGCAGGACGCCGGTACGGGCCACCTGGGAGTACCAGCGGGCGCTGGCCTTGGGGATGCGGGTGCCGGTCGGATAGTCGACGAAGACCGCGCCGAAACGCTTGCTGTATCCGTGCGCCCACTCGAAGTTGTCCAGGAGCGACCAGAGGAAGTAGCCCCGCACGTCCGCGCCGTCCGCGATGGCCTGGTGGACGGCGGCCAGGTGCCCGTGCAGATAGGCGATGCGGGCGGGGTCGTTGACCTGGCCGGAGGGGTCGGCGTAGTCGTCGAAGGCGGCGCCGTTCTCGGTGATGACGAGCGGCACGCCCGGGAAGTCGGCGTCCAGTCGGCGCAGGAGGTCGTACAGGCCGCTGGGGTCGACGGCCCAGCCCATGGCGGTCGTGTCGCCGGGGGGCTGGTGGAAGGCGACCTGATCGGCGCCGGGCCACGGGCTGTGGGTGCTCCTGCCGTGTCCGTCCGACGTGTGGGTGCCGCTGCCGTCGGCCCGGGAGACGAGAGTGGGGGTGTAGTAGTTGACCCCGAGGAAGTCCAGGGGCTGGTGGATCTGCCGGAGGTCGGTGTCGCGGACGAAGGACCAGTCGGTCAGCGCCGCGGTGTCCTTGAGGAGGTCCTCGGGGTAGGCGCCCCGCAGCATCGGTCCGGTGAAGACCCGGTTCGCCAGTGCGTCGATACGACGGACCGCGTCGGCGTCGGCGTCGTCGCCGGAAAGCGGGCGGACGTGGTGGATGTTGAGCGTGACCGAGCACGCGGTGCCGGCCGGGGTCCGGTCCCGGACCGCCTGGACGGCCAGGCCGTGGGCCAGGTTGAGGTGATGGGCGGCGCGCAGTGCGGCGACCGGGTCGGTCCTGCCGGGGGCGTGCACCCCGGAACCGTAGCCGAGGAAGGCGCTGCACCAGGGTTCGTTGAGGGTGGTCCAGGTGCTCACCCGGTCCCCCAGCGCGTCGGCGGCCAGGGCGGCGTAGTCGGCGAACCGCTCGGCGGTGGCGCGTTCCGGCCAGCCGCCGGCGTCCTCCAACTCCTGTGGCAGATCCCAGTGGTAGAGGGTGGCGACCGGCCGGATGCCCTTGCTCAGGAGTTCGTCCACGAGACGCCGGTAGAAGTCGAGGCCCTTCTGCACGGCCGGGCCGCGCCCGGTGGGCTGGATCCGCGGCCAGGCGAGGGAGAAGCGGTAGGCCCCGATGCCGAGGTCGGCCATCAGAGCGACGTCCTCGCGCCAGCGGTGGTAGTGATCGGTGGCCGTGTCACCGGTGTCGCCGTTGCGGACACGACCCGGCGTGCGGGCGTAGGTGTCCCAGATGGACGGCGTGCGACCGTCCTCCGCGGCCGCCCCCTCGATCTGGTACGAGGCGGTCGCGGAGCCCCAGAGGAAGCCGTCGGGGAAGGCGCGGGAGGGCTCAGGGGTGGAAACGGTCGGCTGGTGGGCTGCGGTGACCACGAAAGTCCTTTCACGGTGAGGTGTTCGGGGTGAGGGGCGGCCGGCCGTCGGCGAGCGAGGGCCGGCCGGTCGATGAGGCGGGTCAGCCCTTGACGGCGCCGGCCATGATGCCGCTGACGATCTGCCGTCCGAAGACGATGAACATCGCCAGCAGCGGCAGCGTGCCGAGCAGAGCGCCCGCCATGATCAGGGACTGGTCGCGGACGTATCCGGCGCTGAGCTGGGTGAGGGCGACAGGGACGGTCGGATTGGTCATGTCGAGCACCACGAAAGGCCAGAAGAAGTCGTTCCAGGCGTGCACGAACGTGATCATGAAGAGGACCGCCATCGCGGGCCGCGCCACCGGCAGCACGATGCTCCAGAAGATGCGCAGGGAGTGCGCGCCGTCCACGCGGGCGGCCTCGACCAGTTCGTCCGGCAGCGCTTCCGTCAGGTACTGCCGCATGAAGAAGACGCCGACCGCGCTCACCAGGGTCGGGAAGATGACGGCGGGTAGTTCCTGCGACCAGCCGAGTTCGGACATCATCATGAAGAGCGGGACGACACCGAGCTGGGGCGGCACCATCATCGTGCCGATCACGAGCATGAGCAGGATGTTGCGGCCCTTGAAGCGCAGCTTGGCGAAGGCGAACCCGGCCAGCGTCGCGAACATGACCGTGGACAGGGCGATGACACCGGCCACGATCAGACTGTTGACCATGGCCTTCCCCATCGCCGCCTCGTCCCAGGCACGGGCGAGGTTGCCGAAGAGGTTCGGGCCGGGCAGGAGTGGTGGCGGCGTCTGGCTGACACGGGTGTTGTCGGTCGAGGCGGCCACCAACGTCCAGTACAGCGGAAAGATCGACACGACGGCCGTGATCGAGAGCAGGACGTAGGCGAGGGGGCCCGCGTGGTGCTGCCGGCCGGCCCGCTGGCCGAGCATCCGGCGGCGCGCGCGGCCGGCGGGCTTCTTCGGGGTGGTCCGGGCCGGGGTGTCCGTCCGGACCGGGAGGCTCTGTGTGGTCATGGGGACTCCTGGTCAGGACGCGCGGGAACGCAGGCGCTGGATGAGGCGCTGGGCCACGAAGACGAGGATGAGCAGCAGGAACATCGCCCAGGCGACGGTCGCCGAGCGGCCCATCTGGTAGTTCTTCCAGCCCTCCTCGTACAGCAGCAGACCGAGGGTCTGGTACTGGTTGTCCGCTCCGCCCGTGACTCCGTTGGGGCCCTGTCCGAAGATCAGCGGTTCGCCGAACAGCTGCGTCGCGCCGATGGTGGAGAGGACGATGGTGAAGACGATGGTCGAGCGGATTCCGGGCACGGTGACGTGGGTGAACTGCTTCCAGCGGGAGGCTCCGTCGATGGCGGCGGCCTCGTAACGCTCGGCGGGGATGGCCTGCATGGCGGCGAGGTAGAGCAGCGCGTTGTATCCGGTCCACCGCCAGATGACGATGGTGGAGATCGCGACCTGGGCGGGCCACTTGTCCGCCTCCCAGTCCACCGGGTCCAGGCCGACGAGTCCGAGCGCCCAGTTGATCATGCCGAAGTCGCGTTCGAAGAGCATGGTGAACACGAGGGCGGCGGCACCGACGGAGGTGGCGTAGGGGACGAGCGAGGCGATGCGGAAGAAGAGCGAGCCCCGCATCTTGTAGTTGAGCAGGTGGGCCAGGCCGAGCGCCATCAGCAGCTGCGGCACCGTGGAGATGACGCCGATGGTGACGGTGTTGGCCAGGGCGTTCCAGAACCGGGGGTCGCTCCAGAGTTCGACGTAGTTGTCGAACCGCACCCACTCCATGACGTCGAGAGTGGCCAGCTCCACCCGGTGCAGGGAGATCCAGGAGGTGTAGACGAGGGGGTAGAAGCTGAACGCGGCGAACACGACGAAGAACGGGGCGACGAAGGCGTACGGTGCGCCCTTGACGTCCAGCCGGTGGAGCAGCGCGCCCCGCCGCCGGCTCGCGTCGCCGCCCGGCGCGCGGGACGGTCCCCGACGCTCCTGGCCTGCCTGGGCCTTGGTGGTGGAGGTGGCCACCGGAGTTCCTTCCTGAGACGGAGATGTGAGCCGCTGCCGGGGCCCGCCCGCGTGGTGCGGGCGGGCCCCGGCGGCCGGAGGGCGACGGTCAGCCGACGGCCTTCTCGATGCGCTGCGCGGTGGTCTGCCAGGCCTTGTCCCGCGAGGTGCCCTGCTCGACCAGGGTCAGCCCCTGGGAGAAGGTGTCCTTGATCGTGCCGTCCTTGCGGCCCAGGACCTGCTTGTCCGGGATCTCCCGGGCGGCGGCGCCGAAGATCTGGCCGATCGGGGCGTTGTCGAAGTACTCGGAGGTCCCGTTCCGCACCTCGGCGGACTCCAGCGCCTTCTTGGAGGACGGGACGCTGCCCTGCTTCTGGAAGATGTGCGCCTGCTGCTCGGGGGCGGTCAGCCAGGCGACGAGCTTCTTGGCCTCTTCCTGCACCGGGCTCTGCTTCACCACGCCGAGGAAGGAGCCGCCCCAGTTGGCGCCCTTGGGCGCCTTGGCGACATCCCACTTGCCCTTGTTGGCAGGACCCGCCTTCTCACCGATGTGGCCGAGCATCCAGGCCGGGCAGACGGTCGTGGCGAAGGTGCCGTTGGCCAGGCCCGGGTCCCAACCGGGCTGGAACTGGCGCAGCTTGGCGGTCAGCTGCGCCTCGGCCGCGTCGGCGGCCAGGTTCCAGGCTTCCCTGACGACGGGGTTCTTGTCGTAGATCAGGTCACCCTTGGCGTCGTAGTACTGCTCGGAGTGGCCGTAGACCATGGCGTTGAACAGACCACTGGCCGCGTCCATGAAGGCCACGCCGTCACCCTTGAAGCCCTTCTGGAAGGTACGGCCGACCTCCACGTACTTCTTCCAGTCGCCCTGCCACAGCTTGGCGACCTCCTCGCGGTCGGTGGGCAGACCGGCCTTCTCGAAGTGGTCCTTGCGGTAGCAGACGGCCATGGGGCCGATGTCGGTCCCCAGGCCGAGCACCTTGCCGTCGGCGGTGGTGATCTGGGACTGCTTCCAGGGCAGGAAGTGGTCCGTGCCGCTGAGGCCGGCGAAGTCCGCGAACTTGTCGGCCTGGGTGTCGACGATCTCCTTGGCCCGGCCGATCTCGATGCCCTGGATGTCCTTCAGGCCCTTGCCTCCGGCCAGCCGCGTCTGGAGGGCGGTGTAGTAGGTCTGCTCGTCGCCGGCTATCTCGGCCTGGATGTCGACGTTCGGGTTCTCCTTCTCGTACTGCTCCAGGAGGCCCGTCTCCTTGAAGCCCATCACGCCGTACATGCCCATGGTGATGGTGACCTTGCCGTCCTTCCTGCCGCCGCCCGTCGCCGAGTCGTCGCCGGCTCCGCAGCCGACGACGAGCGCGAGCGCGCCGACGGCGGCGGTGACCGCGACCGCCCTGGTGCGCGGTGTCCTGCGAGCAGTGCTCATGACTTTCCTCCTCGTGACGGCGCTGGGCGCGCCGGGGTGGCGGTGGGGGCAGGGGGCGACGGCGGCTCGGTGGGAACGTGCCCATCGCGGGGTGGGAACGTGCCCACCGATGGGTCGAAGACTCGTGGTGTCGAGCCCTTCATGTCAATGGCTTGTAAACAATTCGCTGCGAAACCGGGCGCCCGGCGTTCGTTTCATGGCCATGGGAGGGTGAGGGCGCCGCCATTCCGTCTGCCACAATTGCCGCTGGTCACGTCCGCCGCGTCGCCGCGGCAGCCGCTCGGAGGAGCACATGACAGGGAACCGCCAGCCCACGATCAAAACCGTCGCCGCTCGTGCCGGGGTCGGGCGGACCACGGTGTCCCGCGTGGTCAACGGCTCCGATCTGGTGAGCCCGGAGGCCCGCGAGCGCGTCCTTGCGGCGATCAAGGAACTGAACTACGTTCCGAACTCGGTGGCCCGGGGGCTGGTGACCAGTCGCACCGACTCGGTGGCCCTCGTGATCCCGGAGTCCGAGAGCCGGCTCGGCTCGGAGCCGTTCTTCGCCGCCTTGATCCGCGGCGTGAGCGCGGCGCTGGCCGACACCCGGACTCAACTGCAGCTGACACTGGTCCGCGACCGGTCCGAGCGGGACCAGATGCTCGCCTCGGTGACCACCCGCCGGGTCGACGGCGTGCTGCTGGTCTCCGTCCACGCGGACGACCCGCTGCCCGGCATGCTGGAGGAGATGGGGCTGCCCACCGTGCTGGCCGGCCGCCGGGGCGAGGGGGAGGAGCTGAGCTACGTCGACTCCGACAACGCGGGAGGCGCCGCCGCGGCCGTCCGGCACCTGCTGGACACCGGCCGCCGCCGCATCGCCACCATCACCGGGACGCTCGACATGGACGTCGGCCGCAGCCGCCTGGCCGGATGGCGCGACGCCCACCGCAGGGCGGGCGTGCGGGCGGACGAATCCCTCGTGGAGAGCGGCCACTTCACCGAGGAGGGGGGTCGCCGCGCGATGCGTTCGCTTCTTGAACGCGCGCCTGACCTCGACGCCGTGTTCGCCGCGTCGGACCTCATGGCCGTCGGCGCCCTGGCCGAACTCCGCGTCCAGGAACGGCAGGTGCCGCGCGATGTCGCCATCGTCGGTTTCGAGGACTCCATCCTCGCCCGCCACGCGCACCCTCCGCTGACCACCGTGCGTCAGCCGGTCGAGGAGGTGGGGCGGACGATGGCCCGGATCCTGACCGACATCACCCGGCACGGCGCGGAACGGCAGCAGGTGACGTTGCCGACGGAGCTGATCGTGCGCGAGTCGTCATGACGCCCACGCCGACGGGACGGTGCTCGGAGGGGGCGGGAAGGCCGGCCGGCGACGTCCTCCCGGCCCCGGCGGCCGGAGCCGGGAGACGTCCTTCGGATCGCCTCGCCGGGGGAGACCCGAGGCGGATGCGGGGGGCTCGAAGTGGGGGCGGGTGACGGGGGCGGTTGCGGAGTGACACCCTGGGGCGATGCCATCCGAGACCTGCACCGAGAACGGCCTGCGGCATCTGCTCAACGAGTGGGATCCGATCGGTGTCGCTGACGTCGTGCGAGACGAGTACGACTGCATGCTCGACCCTCTCCTCCGACGGCTCCGCAGTGGCGCCGGCCGAAGAGAACTCGCCGAGTTCCTTCGGCGCGAGCTGACGGACCACTTCGGTCTTACGGTGCCGCCGTCGCAGCCGGAAGCGATGGCTGCCCGCCTGACGTCATGGTGGGCAGCTGCCGGCAGGGCGGACGGCACCGGCCAGTGAGCCACCTCTCGACAGCGACACCTCGTCCCATCAGCCCCGTCCGAGCGAGCACTCCATGCGCGCCGCCGGGACGAGAAGCCGCTCGCGCGCCGGCGAAGGGAGAGCGGGATCGCGACGTGCGAAATGCCCGGGGCGAGGGCGGATCGCGACGCACCCGGCGGCACGGGGGCGCGGGGATCACCCGCTTCGTCCGCGCCGGTGGCCGTGCCCGGGCGTGGACGGGAGCCGGCCGACGGGCCCCGCGTCGCCCGGTCACGTGACGCCCTCGGCGTCGGCGGTCACGAGGCCGGGCGGCTCCACCCCGAGGGAAGCCAGGGCGTGGCCCAGCAGGTGGAGCGGCCCGGCGGTGATGCCCGCCGCCCGCACCGCCCGCCAGTAGGACAGGCTCGTGGGAGCGTCGACCAGGCCTCGGACCAAGGGCACGTCCGCGCCGGACGCGTGCAGGAGGGACTCCGCGCGGCAGGAGGCCAGCGTGCCGGCGATCCCGTGCTGGGCAGCCGCCTCCGCCGCGGCGACGATGCCGGGCAGGCCGTCCGCAACGGTGCGCCGGGTGTCGCCCACGGACATCAGCCCTCCACCGACGACGAGAACGTCGCCGTGCTCGCGCATCCGGGCGAGCGCCCGGCCGGTGTCGAAGCAGTGCGGGAAACTGTCGTCCACGACGACGGCGCCGGGCCGCAACCGGTCCACGTCGAGGAGAGCGCGGTGCCCGCTGACCGCCGCGACGACCAGCCCCGCGCCGTACACGGCCTGCGGCAGTTCCGGGTCGGAGGGGTGGACGGCGATCTCCCGGGCCAGCCCGCGTTCACGCAGGGAGCGGGCCAGCTCCCGAAGGCGCGGACCGCTGCCGGGCACGTCGCACAGGACGAGCCGGGCGGGCGGCCGTTCGGCCAGGGTGAGCAGCAGCTCCAGCGACGAGGCGCCGATGGATCCGAGCCCCACGACGGCCGTCTCCAGGTCGGCCAGGTCGCGTCCGCTCGCGGCCAGCACGGCGTGCACCGTGCTCACCACGGAGACGACCGTGGCCGCGTGTCCGGTGGTGACCGAGGTCGTCGCGATGCGCTCATCGCGCAGCACGTCGAAGCCGTAGCCGGTCAGTGAGGGGATCATGCCGGCCAGGGAGACGCAGCGGGCGCCGTGGGCAGCGGCCGTCCGTACGGCCTGCGCGGTGCGGGCGGCCAGGGCCCGGTCGCCGGCGAGTTCGTCGGCGAACAGCGGCAGCGCGACGAAGCCGGAACGGCCCAGCGGCGTGGAGGTCGTCTCCAGCAGCCGCGGCTCGCCACCCGGGAACAGCAGGCGGCGGAGGTCCTCCCGCGCCGCGGGGGTGTCCGGCAGGCCCGTGAACCGGCTCAGCTGGGCGGGCGCGGGCAGATAGCCGACGAGTGCGGCGTCCAGGTCGTCCCCTGCGAGGCGCGGGACCCGCCGGGCGGGCCGGAAGGCCGGGGCACGATGGTCGGCGGATGGCGCGGTGCAAAGGAGCCGTTCGCGCAGTCCGTCGGCAAGGGCGGTGAGCGCGGCCGGGTCGAAGGCCGCCGCCGCGCCGCGCAGCGTGACCCTGAGCCGGTCCCCGTCGGGCCGCGCCGCCAGGAACACGTCGGTCCCGGCCGAAGGCGGTGTGAACCCGCTGTCCTCGGCCTCCTCGTCCCAGCGCACGGCCAGGACGTCCCCGCCCTGCGGGCCCAGCGCGCCGAAGTCGAGGAAGGTGAAGAAGAACTGCGACGTCAGCGGCAGGCCGTTCACGTCACGTGGCACGACGTCCTCGTGCACGCGCGCGGCGATCGTCTCCTCCACGACCCGGCGCAGGCGGCTCGCGAAGTCGTCGCCGCGGGGAACGACCGCGTCCGGTCCGAAGGGACGGACGGCGACGGCGGTGGCGTACGGCCCGAAGACGCGGTGGATGTCGGGCAGGGGATGGTCGCGCCCGGACACGGCCATGCCGATGACCAGGTCCTGCTGCCCGGTGTGGGCGGCGAGCACCTCGTGGTAGGCGGTGAGCACCGGAGCGTAGAGGGCGGAGCGCGCGTCGGCGGCGATCCTGCGGAGCGCACGGGTGGCGGCGGCGTCGAGGACGAAGCCGCGGGAGTGGAACTCCGGCGAGGGCGACGGTGGCCGCGCCGTCCCGTCGCGGTCCGGTGCCGTGCGCAGCTCGGGCCTGGCGTAGGGCGCGGACAGCACAGCGCGCCGTCGCCGCGCGTCGGCCGCCTCGGCCCGCGGCTCCCCCGCCCGCCCGGCCAGCTCCTCCGCGAACGCCCGGAAGGTGCCCCGCAGTCCGGGCAGCTCGGGTGCCCTGCCACGGCTCAGCGCGTCGTACACGGTGGTCAGTTCACCGAGCAGCAGGGCGGCGCTGTAGCCGTCGCCGATCACGTGGTGGGCGTGCACGACGAGCACGTGCTCACGAGGGGCCAGGGTGAGCACCCGCAGCCGCAGAAGCGGCCAGGCCCACGGCTCGAAGCGGCGGGACCGTTCCTCCTCGCACCGCCGCGCCGCCTCGTCCGGCCCGGACACGGCCGCGAAGTCGACCGGCAGCCGCAGCGACGCGGGCAGCTCCTGCTGCACCGGCGGCCGCGCCCCGGCCGGGAAGACCGTGCGCAGCATCGGATGCCGGGCCACCAGCACGTCCACGGCCCGCTGGAACAGCTCCCGGTCGAGCGGACCGGTCAGCCGCAGCCGGGCCAGCCAGGAGGCCCCGGTGCCGGGGGCGAGGGCCTCGGCGAGCAGGAAGCCGCGCTGGCTCGGGGTGACCGGGTAGGCCGACACCCCGGCAAGGTCCGACACCCCGGCGCCGGCGAGGTCACCCGTACCCGCCCCCGTACCGTTACCGGCACCCGTAGGACCCGTGCCGGCACCCGCCCCCGCACCGCCGGGGTGGTCCCCACCGGCTCCGCCGTCAGCCTCGGACCCGGCCCCGGCCGCACCGGCGGCCCGGTCGATGGCCCCGGCCGCACCGGCGGCCCGGTCGATGGCCCCGGCGAGCGCGGCCAGGGTGCGGTGCCGGTACACGGCGGTGGGCCTGGGCAGCGGACCGACGCCCAGCCCGGCGAGCCGGCCGAACACCCGCAGCGCCAGCAGCGAATCGCCGCCCAGCTCGAAGAAGTCGTCGTCCGCTCCGACCCGGTCGACGCCGAGCAGCTCGCACCAGATGCGCCCCAGCCGCTCCTCGGTGCCCATGGTGGCGGACGGCGGTACGTCCGCCACCACGGCCCGCTCACGCGCCGTCGACAGCGCCCGCCGGTCGACCTTGCCTGTCCCGGTCAGCGGCAGCGCGTCCAGCACCGTGACCTGCGCCGGCACCATGTAGGGCGGCAGCGTCCGCGCCATGTGGCGCCGCAGCGCCACCGCGTCCACGTCCGCCCCGGCAACCGGGTCCCGGAGCACGGCGAAGGCGACCAGCCGCCCTTCGGCGGCCATGACGACCGCCTGCGCGACGTCGGCACACGAGCGCAGTACGGCCTCCACCTCGCCGGGCTCCACCCGGTGGCCCCGAATCTTCACCTGGTCGTCGAGGCGGCCCACGAACCGCAGCGCACCGTCGGGCAGCACCTCCACCCGGTCACCGCTGCGGTACCAGCGGCGACCGTCCCGCTCGGTGAACGCGGCCTGGGTGAGCCCGGGTTCGCCGAGATATCCGGCCGACAGTCCCACGCCCCCGATCAGCAGTTCGCCGGTGCCGCCCGGGCCGAGCGGCGCCCCGTCGGGGCCCACGACGAGCAGCTCGGTTCCGAAGAGCGCACGGCCGATGGGCAGTGCCGCGACCTCCTCGCCCGGGCGCTCGGTGACGACGTGGAAGGTGGCGTTGATGGTGGTCTCGGTCGGTCCGTAGAGGTTGACGATCGTCTGCCCGGGCCCGAACAGGTCGTACCAGCGGCGCACCCAGTCCGCCCACAGCACCTCACCGCCGACGTGGACGAGGCGCAGCGCGGACAGGTCCGGCAGCGGCTCACCACGCCGGACGAGCTCCTCGGCCGCGCACAGCAGCCGCTCCCACAGCGACGGCACCGAACTCCACACGGTGATCCGGGACCGCGCCACGTGGTGCAGCAGCAGCTCCGGGTCGCGTACCAGATCGCGGTCGGCGGTCACGACGGTGGCACCGGTCAGCAACGGCGCGAGCAACTGCCGCACGGAGGCGTCGAAGCAGGGCGAGGACGTGTTGGCGAGGCGGTCGCCGGGGCCGTAGCCGAAGGTGGCCGACGCCCAGTCGAGGTAGTTCTCCATGGCACGGAAGGTGATGGGCACGCCCTTGGGGCGGCCGGTCGAGCCGGAGGTGAAGATGACGTACGCCGTCGCGTCGGCATCCGCCGTCCCGCTCGGGACGTCCTCGGCCGGCCCGGCGCCCGCGGCCGGGTCCGCCACGACCACCGGCACGGCCGTCAGGGCGGTGATCGCCCGCGCGGTGGCGTCGGTGCGGTCGTCGTGCACGACGAAGCGCACCCCGCACCGCCCGGTCTGGTCCGCCAGCCGGGCCACCGGGGACTCGGCGTCCAGCGGCACCCATCCCGCGCCCGCGCGGAGGATGCCGACCACGGCGATCACGGTGCCGGGGCCTGGCGTGGTGAGCATGCCCACCAGGTCGCCCCGGCGTACGCCCTTCTCCCGCAGACGCCGGGCGAGGGCACCGGTAGCCTCGTCCAGTTCCCGGTACGTCAGGGCGCGTCGGCCGTCGTCCACGGCGACCGCGTCGGGGGCGGTGCGGAACCGCTGCAGGAGCCTGCCGACCACGGTCGACCGGCGTCCGTCAGCCGGGCCAGGAACGGGTCCGGCCTCCGGGGCGCGCAGCTCCCGCTCGAAGGCGGCGGCGAGACGGGTGACCGTCGCGGGGGTGAAGAGGCGCGCGGGGAAGTTCCAGGAGAGCCGCAGCGCGTGCCCGTCCTCCCAGCAGAGCAGACTCAGCCGGGTCGCGGCCGACCCGGTGCCCGCCGCGGTGGGCCGCACCGTCACGGGGCAGCCCGGGTCCAGGGGCGCGGGGAAGTGGGCGTAGCTGAAGCTCGCGGGGCTCACCGTCCGCGGGCCCGACGCTTCGCCTGGCAGCAGCCGGGCGAGATCGAGGCTGCCGACCGAGGCATGCCGTTCGCTCTCCAGCCAGGCCGTGCGCACCCGGGCCGCGAGCCGGGGGAGTGGCTCGTCCGGGCCGGCCTCCAGCAGCACCGGCAGGGTGTCGGCGAGGGGGCCGACCAGCCGGTCGAGCCCCGGGAGCCGGGCGTCACGGCCGGCGCGGGCGACGTTGACGGCGACATCGCGCTGTCCGGTCCACCTGGCCAGGCAGCGGGCGTAGGCGGCGAGCAGGAGGTGGAAGAGGGAGACGTCCCAGCGGGCGGCCCGCTCGCGCAGGACGGCGACGAGGGTCTCGTCCAGGACACCGTGCTCGGCGACGAGCGGTCCGGAACCCTCGTCGGGGTCGGGACGTCCGTCGTAGGGCAGCGTCAGGGGGGAGCGGTCCGCCAGGCGGGCCGTCCAGTACGCGGTGTCCTCGGCGCGGACGGCGGGCACTCCTCCCTCGGCGACGGCGGCGAAGGCGGCGAAGTCCGCGCCGGGCGGCAACGGGGCCGGGCCGCGGCCCAGGACGAGGTCGGTGTAGATCGTCCAGAGTTCCGTACAGAGGATGTTGAGGCTGTAGCCGTCCGCGGCGACGTGGTGCACGGCGAGCACCAGATGCGCCACGTCGGGCTCCCCGGTCAGCAGCAGCGCCCGCAAGGGCGGCTCCTCCGCGAGGTCCAGCGGCCGGTTGGCCAGCTCCGTCTCGAGCGCTTCGAGGGCATCCCCGCTCTCGGGACACGGCCGGGTCTCGAACCACACGGAGGGTTCGGCGCCCGGTGTCACAATCTGGTGCGGTGCGCGGGAGGGACCGTCCTCGTCCAGCCCGATCCGCACGCGCAGCATGCCGTGCCGCTCGGCGAGCGAGGCGAGGGCGCGGCGCAGCAGACCGGGGTCGAGGGGCCCGTGCACGGTCTGCCGCACCCAGCCCCGGGCCGGGGTCTCGGGGTAGAGGACGCTGCTGGTGTACAGGGCCAGTTGTACGGGGGTGAGGGGGAACGGCACGCCCTCCGCGACACCGCCCGTCGTCCCCTTCGAGACGGGGCTCCGCGTGACGGTGGCCGAGCCGGGGCTCCCCCGCTCGGCCGGCGCGGCGGCGGCGTCGAGGTGGGCGCAGAGTTCCCGCACCGTCCGGTACTCGAAGAACAGCGTCGTCGGCAGGTCCCGTCCCAGCGCACGTTCCAGCCGCCGCACCAGATCGACCGCGGTGAGCGAGTCCAGTCCGAGGGAGAAGAAGGCGGCGTCCTCGTCGACCGCCTCGGCTGACAACCGGAGGGCGTCGGCGAGGAGGGCGCGTACGAGCGAGCGCGTGTCACCCGCCGTGCCGGCTGACGCGGCGTCGGCCGGAGCCGGAGCCGGAGCGGGGAGGGAGGGGCGAACCGGAGCGGGCGCCGAGCGCCGGGGACGAGGTACGGGTGCCACGAGGCCGCTGTCGCCGGCGCCGCCGGAAGCACGGACATGGCCGGTGTCGCCGCAGCCATGGAGGTCGGCGACCACAAGCTGAGCGGCGTCTGCGGAGCACGCCGCACGCACGGCACGCAGCGCTTCGGCCGGCGTGAGGGGTGCGCCTCCGGCGCGCAGAGGCATGCGCTCCGCCGCCGTGGCGGCGAGCCCCGTGCGGGCGACGGCGCCGAGGTTCAGCGCCAGCCACCGGCGGCCCGCAGCGCGTTCGGCCGCCGCGAAGGCGTCGAGGTAGGCGTTGGCAGCGGCGTAGTCGCCGAGGGCTCCCGCCGCGCCGGGGAGCACGGAGGCCACCGAGGAGAAGGCCACGCACAGCGCCGGACGGTGCCCGTGGCGGCGCAGCGCGCGGGCCAGGAGTCGCGTCCCGAGGGTCTTGGCGGCCAGGGAGCGCCCGGTGTCGTCCTGGTCGGTGCCGCGCAGGGAGCCGGGCGTGACCACCCCGGCCAGATGGAGCACGACGTCGGGCGCCGGGACGTGGGCGAGTACGGCGTCGAGCTGTCGTTCGTCGGTGACGTCGGCCTGCCGGTAGCGGGCGTCCGCACCGAGCGCGACGAGTTCCGCCAGCAGGGCGGCCGGGGGTCGCGGGGACCGGCCCGTCAGGACGAGCGTGGGGCGGCCGCGCCCGGCGAGATCCCGCGCGAGGGCGGCGCCGAGACCGCCCGCGCCACCGGTGATCAGATAGACACCGTCCGCGGGCAACGGGCCGACCGGACCGGCCTGGTCTCCCTCCCCAGCCCGGCAGGCTGGGCCCTCGCGTTCGGCTCGGTTCGTCGACGTGGTTCGGTCCTGGCGTTCGGCTCGGTTCGCCGGCGCCGTTCGGTCCTGGCGTTCGGCTCGGTTCGTCGACGTGGTTCGGTCCTGGCGTTCGGCTCGGTCCGTCGGCGCCGTTCGGTTCTCCCGTGCAGCCAAGCCTGCCGACGCCCCATCGTCCGCCCGCACCGCCCGTCCAGCCGGCTTCGCTCGGTCCGGCGTGGCGTCGCCGGGCCATGGCTCGACCCCCCGCACCAGCCGCGTGCCGCCGCGCCAGGCGGCCACGGACACGTCGCCGTCCGACGCGGACAGCTCGGCCACGACGCTCGCGAGTCTCCGTTCGGGCGTGTCCCGCGAGGACAGGTCGGCGCAGACGAGCCCCGCGCCCTCGGTCTCCTCCGGGAACGCGAGAGCGAGCCCGGTGAGCAGGGCCTGTCCAGGACGCGGCGCCGCCTCGTCCTCCGCGCCCGTGTCGTGCGCGTCCTCGGTGAGCAGCAGCAGCCGCCGCGCCCCCGCCCGGTCGAACTGGAGCAGCGTGTCCCGGAAGGCGGCCACGGCCTCCGTACCGGTGGTGTCGTCGTCCGTCGTCCGCGCGAGGTGGACGACGGTGTGCGCGGACTGCGTGCCCGCCTCGGCCACCGGCACCCCCTGGTCGGCGAGCCGCGCGGACAGCTCCCGCACCGCCTTACCGTCGGGCCCGGCGACCAGCGTGAGGGGCATCGGCCCGACCGCCCGCAGCGCCTCGGTGAGCGGAACGGGCGTCCACGCGACCCGGTGCAGCAGCCGAGCGGCGTCGGGGCCGGGCCAGTAGGCCCGCCGCTGGAAGGGGTAGGTGGGCAGCGGTACGCGTCGTCCCGTCGGCGCGAGGGCGCCGAGATCGACGGTGACTCCGCGTGTCCACAGCCGCGCGACGGTTCGTACCAGCCCGTCCCGGCCCCCGCCGTCCTCTCCGCGCGGGGCCGACAGGGCGGAGAGCGTGACCGGCGCCGTCCCCGGCCGGCCGGCCGCGGCGAGACGCACGGCCCCCGGCAGATCGGTGCCCAGCCCGATCTCGACGAACGTGTCGAAACCGTCCTCGACGAGCCGCCGGGCCGCGTCCTCGAACACCACCGGCCGCAGCGCGTGCTCCCGCCAGTGGGAGGCGTCGGGAGCCGGCGCCCAGTCGCCCGTGAGCGTACTCAGCAGCGGCACCCGGGCGGTCCCGGGCGTCAAGGCGCGGGCGGCGTCGTGCAGCGCCCGCGCGGCCGGCTCCATCAGCGGCGAGTGGAAGGCACGCGTGACCGGGAGGCGGCGTGCGGCGACTCCCCGCCCGGTCAGCCCGGCCACCGCGTCCTCGACCGCGCGCACGGTCCCGGACAGCACCCGGCGGCCGGGGGCGTTGCGCGCGGCGACGGTGAGGGCGCCGTCGGACGCGGCGACGAGCGCCTCCACCGCGTCGTCCGCCCCATGGACGGCGGCCATCGCGCCGTGCTCGGTCAGCTCGGCGAGGAGCCGGCCGCGTTCGGCGGCGAAGCGCACCGTGTCGGACAGCGACAGCCTGCCCGCCACGCAGGCGGCGGCCAGTTCTCCGACGCTGTGGCCGCAGACGGCGTCCGGCGCGACGCCCCACGCCCCCAACTGCCGGGTGAGCGCCACGGCGAAGGCGACGAGGGCGGGCTGGGCGATCTCGGTGCGGGCCAGGTCGGCCGGGTCGACGCCGGGGTCGACGCACCAGTCGGTCAGCGCACGGCCGTGCAACGGGCCGAGGCAGGCGGACGCTTCGTCGAGGGTGTCCCGGAACACGGGGGCGGTGGCGTACAGGTCCGCCGCCATTCCCGGCCGCTGCGTGCCCTGTCCGGGAAAGAGGAAGGCGAGGCGGGGGCGTGTCCGCACGGTGCCGGCGGACACGCCCGGTCCTCGCGGCGGGAGGGCGGCGGGACCGTCGGGTGCGGCGAGAGCGGCCAGACGTGCGCGCACGTCTCCGTCGCAGACGATCGCGAGCCGGTGGGGGTGGGCGTCGCGGGCCGTCCCCGCGGTGAGGCACAGGTCGGCCTCGGTGATGTCCGGGTGGGCGGCCACGTGGGCCGCAAGGTCCCGGACGAGGGCGCGCAGCGCTGCCGGTGTGGTGGCGGAGAGCGCGAGGAGGTGAGGGCTGTCCGCCGGCCCCTTCACCCGACCCGTACGGCCGGAGAGCGCGGAGGTCACCCGAGCCGTACGGCCGGAGGGTGCCGGTGTCGCCGGATCCGTACGGCCGGGTGCGGGAGCCTGCTCCAGGACGGCGTGCGCGTTGGTGCCGCCGAAACCGAAGGCGTTGACGCCCGCGAGGAGCGGGCCGCCCGAGTCCGGCGCGGGCCAGGGCACGAGCCGGCCGGGCACCTGGAACCCGGACCCCGCGACCGGCGCGGCGGGCGGCTCGGCGTGCAGCGAGGGCGGCACCTGACCGTGGCGCAGCGCCAGCACCACCTTCACCAGGCCGGGCAGCGCGGCGGCGTTCAACAGGTGGCCGATGTTGGTCTTGGCCGAGCCCAGCAGCCGTGCGCGTCCGCCGGGCAGGGGCGGGAAGGCGTGCGCGAGCGACGCCAACTCGACCGGGTCTCCGAGGGCCGTACCGGTGCCGTGCGCCTCGACGTACGTCACCTCGGCCGGGTCGACGGCCGCGGCGGCGTGGGCGGCGGTGATGACCTCGCGCTGGCGGGCGGGGTTGGGCGCGAGCAGGCTCAGGGAGGTGCCGTCGTTGTTGACGGCGGTGCCCCGGACCACGGCGAGGAGGTCGTCCCCGGCCCGCCGGGCGTCCGCCGCCCGCCGCAGCACGAGCACCGCGCCGCCCTCACCGGGCGCGAAGCCGTCCGCGTCGGCACCGAAGGCCCGGCTGCGGCCGGTCGGCGACAAGGCCTGCGCGGCGTGCAGCATGCGGTGAGCGGTCGGGGTGAGGTGCAGGTTGGCCCCGCCGACGAGGGCGAGGTCGCACTCGCCGTCCGCGAGGCTGCGGCGGGCCAGGTGGAGGGCGACCAGGGCGGAGGAACAGGCGGTGTCGACGGCGAGGGCGGGACCGTCCAAGTCGAAGTGCTGGGCGATCCGGGCGGCGAGGAGGTTGGGCAGGTTCCCGGTCAGCGCGGCCGGCGGCAGCTCCGTGCCCTCGGCCCGTGCCGCCCGCTCCAGCAGTTCCCGGTAGCCGCTGTCCCCGGCCGTCATGAAGACGCCGATGCGCCGGCCGCGGCGGCGCGGACCGGCGTACCCGGCCCGCTCCAGGGCCTCGTGGGCCAGCTCCAGCAACAGCCTGGCCTGGGGGTCGAGGGCGTGGGCCTCCGCGTCGCCGATCCCGAAATGAGCGGCGTCGAATCCCGCCGGGTCCTTCAGGAACGCCCCCCACCGGGCCGCGGGCACGTGCTCGTCGGCCCACCGGTGGGGCGGTGCCGGTGTGACGAGGTCCCGCCCTTCGGAGAGCAGCCGCCAGTACGCGTCGGGGGTGGCGGCTCCAGGGAAGCGGCAGGCGAGACCGACGACGGCGAGGGTGCCGTCCGCCCGCCGGCCGGGCTCGCCGGAGCCGTCGGTTCCTTCGGCGCGTTCCGCCTGTCGGCGGTCCGGCCGCGTCTCCCCTTCCGTCCGTTCCAGCAGATGGTCGACGACACCGGTGACGGTGTCCGCCGCCCCGGCGCGCAGCGTCGCCGTCTCCAGCGGTACGCCGAAGACGTCCTCGAGCGTGACCAGTACCTCCATCGCCTTCAGCGAGGTCCCCCCGAGAGCCCGGAACGACGTACGGGTGCCGATCCTCTCCGCGGGGAGCCCGAGCACGCCGGCCCACACCTCGCGCACGGCGCGTTCGACCGCCGCCCGCGACCGGGGCACACCCCGGCCGCCCGTCTCGCGCCCGGCGGGAGGGGGCGCCGTGTCGCCGGGGACGCGGGCGACGACGCGGGTGTAACGGCCGGCCTCGAACCGGTCGCGCAGCACATGGCGCCGTATCTTGCCGCTGGTGGTGCGGGGGAACCGGCCGGGCGGCAGGGCGACGACCCGTACGTCGTCGTGGAAGAGGGCCTCGCCCACCCGGTCCGCGACGCGTCGCAGGACCTCGTCGGCCGAGCGGGGCGGACGGGCCCAGGCGACGCACACCACCACGCGTTCGTGGCCCGTGACGGGGTCGGTGGAGCCGACCACCGCCGCCGGTCCGGCCGGCAGCCCCGGTGTACCCGCGGCGACCTCCTCCAGGTCGGGGGCGTGGAACTTCAGCCCGTTCAGGAAGAGCACGTCCTTGTGCCGGCCGCTCACGCACAGCCGACCTTCCCGGAGGAATCCCAGATCGCCGGTGCGGAGCCAGCCTTCGGCGGTGAAGGCCGCGGCAGTGGCGTCGGGCAGTCCCCGGTAGCCGCGGGCGAGCTGCGGCCCGCGCACCTCGACGTGTCCCACGCGCCGCTCCCCGAGCGCCCGTCCGTCGTCGCCGACGATCCGTACCGAGCAGCCGGGGACGGGGTGGCCGAGGTCCATGAGCTCCACGACGTCACCGGCCGCACCTCCCGCCGCATCGGAAGAGGCGGAGGCGGTGGAGGTCTCGCCGGGTCCGGAGGCGTCCACCACCCTGCCGCGGCCGAGCGCGCCGCGCCGCACCGCCACCGGCACGGCGACCTCGTTCGGCGGCGGGAACGTCACGGCGAGCGTCGCCTCGGCCAGTCCGTAGACCGGCTGGAGAGCGTGTTCCGCCAGCCCCGCCGGTCGCGTACGGCGGACGAAGTCGCGCCAGACGGTGGCGGAGATCGGTTCGGCCCCGACCACCAGGCGCCGTACGCTTCTCAGGTCGAAACGCGCCATGTCGGCGTCCGGTATCCGCCGGGCAGCCAGGGCGAGCGCGAAGTTGGCGGCTGACAGATGGGTGGCGCGGTGCGCGGTGGCCGTCTCGAACCAGATCCCCGGCCGCCGGGCGAACGCCATCGGCCCGATCTTGACCTGCCGTGCACGGGCGGCGAGCGGCGCGAGATGGGTGCCGATCAGCCCCATGTCGTGGAAGTACGGCATCCAGCTCACCACCACGTCGGCAGCGCCCAGATCGGAGACGGCCACGATCTGCCGCAGGTTGGCCGTCACCGCGGCGTGGGTCAGTTCGACCCCCTTCGGCTGTCCCGTACTGCCCGAGGAGAACTGCACGAACGCCGGATCGTCCGGCCGGCACGGAACGACCGCGCCGTCCCCGTCCGGCGCCTCGCCGTCCAGCAGCCCTTCCACCCGCACGACGGCAGGCTCCGCGTCCGCCGTCAGGTGCGCCGCCACCTCCGCCCCCGCCGCGTCGACGAACAGCGGCGGCCGGCCGAGATGCTCCCATACGGGCACCACCCGCCGGGCGTCCGCGGCGAGCGGCACCGGGACCAGACCGGCACCGATCAGCCCCCAGAACATCATCTGGAAGTGCTCGCTGCACTCGGCGACCAGCGGAACACAGGTGCCGGGGGCCACACCGGACGCCCGCAGACCGTGGGCGATCCGCACCGCGTCCGCCAGCAACTGCCGATAGGGCACGACATGTTCCGTGCCGTCGCCCCGCACGTGCACGGTCACCTGCTCGGGAGCCCGCCGGGCGGCGTCCCGTAGGACGTTCCAGAGGATGTCGTCGCTCATGTCGTCCGCTCACAGCAAGTCGAAGGAGACCATGCCGCGGGTGGGGCGGCACTCCGTCCGCGAGTCCGCGTGACGGAGCCGAGCCGTACGGCAGGGGGCCGGGCGGCCCACACCGTCGCGAGCCGTCCGTACGGTAACCCAGCGATCTTGTCGCCAGCGAGGTCGGCCTCGGCACCGGGCGCCCGAAACAGGCGTCCAGGAAGCCCGGTCGGTGCGTGCGCGCGATGGTCGACGCCGCACCCGTCCGTGCGGCCGGGCAGGTGCCGCCCTGCCCGGGTACCCACGGAGCTGCCGGGCAGCGGCGGAACGACCTCAGACCACGGAGAGCAGGTCCACCACGAAGACGAGCGTGGAACCGGCCGGGATCAACGGCGAGGGGGACTGGTTGCCGTAGCCGAGGCGTGGCGGCACGATGACCTCGCGCCGACCGCCGACCCTCATCCCCCTGATTCCCCGGTCCAAGCCCTTGATGACCCTGCCGCCGCCCACGGCGAACTTGAACGGCAGCCCCTGGTCCCACGAGGCGTCGAACTCCCTGCCGGACGCGAAGGCGACCCCGACGTAGTGAACCTGGACAACCCTGCCCGGCCTCGCCTCGGGCCCGTCCCCGACGACGAGGTCCCGGAGGGTCAGCTCCGAGGGAGCGTCGCCTTCCGGAAGGCCGATCGCGGGTTTCGTCGGTTCACTCATCGCCGTCTCTTCTCTCTCCGCCGGAAGCGCTGCACGGACCGGCCGGGCAGGTGGCCGGCCCCCCGCCGTACATGATGACGCTGCGGAGAACGCCGATCGACCGGACTCCGTCCCACCCGGCGGCGCACGTCGCGAAGCATCCGGGGCACGACGTTCGGCGAAAAGGCCTACGTCGCCGGGACTGCGGCGGGGTCTCCGCGTCCCGTGCCGCGCCACCGCGGCGCCGGCGGAACAGCGGGCGGAGGCGTTTGAAACGCACGGCCGGGACTTCGCGAGGACGTCCGGCCGCGCGGGACCGCCGTGGCTCAGCCGCCGCTCTTGCGCCTGAACGACCGCTGGCTCGAAGCCGGTCCGTGCGCCGCCCGGACCTTCGACCCACCCGGTCTGGCGGCGACATCGGCCGCGTCCGCCTGCGCACCGCGCTTGTGCGCGAGGGCTTCGCGGAACCTGCGCTTGAGATCGTCGGTGCCTTCGCCGTCCGGCACCAGAGGGGACGCCTCGGAGGCGGTCGGCTCCGAACCTTCCGTGGGCACGGGCTCTGCGGTCATGGTGACCTCCTGGGGTTCGGGGACGGGCGAGCACAGCTTGTCATGCCGGGCCCGGTGCGGGGTGCCGGCACCCTCATCCCGATCCGTTTCGGGGGGTATGCCCCGGCGGAGGGCACGGCCTCCGTACACATGAATGACAAGAAGCTGTCACACGCGGACCGGAATGCGGGTCCGGCGGACGTCCGTTCTGCATGGCATGACTGTTGGAGTAGCACTCAACGCCTCCGGCGCCCGGAACCAGGTCGACGCGAGCGTGGAGCTGGCCACGGAGGCCGCGGCCGCCGGGCTGCGTTCGGCCTGGTTCGGCCAGACCTTCGGCGCCGACTCACCCCAGCTCGCCGCGATCGTCGGGCGCGCGGTACCCGGACTGCAGGTGGGCACCTCCGCGATCCCCGTCTTCGGCCGCCACCCGCTCCTCGTCTCCAGCCAGGCCCAGACCGCCCAGGCCGCGACCCACGGCCGCTACCACCTCGGTCTGGCCCTGGGCACCAGGCTGCTGACGGAGACCGGCTTCGGACTGCCCTTCGAACGCCCCATCGCCCGCTTACGCGAATTCCTCACCGCATTCACGCAGTTGACGCGGACCGGCACGGCCGACTTCCACGGTGAGCTGCTCACCGCCACCACCCCGGTCCCGGCACGGGTACCGGGCGCCGAGAGCGGCGTCCCCGTGCTCGTCGCCGCGATGGGGCCGCAGGCGCTGCGGGTCAGCGGTGAGCTGGCCGACGGAATCCTGCCGTACCTCGCGGGCCCGCGCGCCCTGGCGGACCACATCGTCCCCGCCCTGACCGCGGCGGCGGAGGCCGCCGGCCGTCCCGCGCCCAGGATCGTCGCCCTGGTGCCCGGCGTGGTCACGGACGACGTGGACGCGGTGCGGGTGAAGGCGATCGACAACCTCGCGTTCTACGAACAGATCCCGTCCTACGCGCGGGTCATCGAACTGTCCGGCGGCCGCCGGGCCGCCGACGTCGCCGTGATCGGCGACGAGAAGGCGGTCGAGGCCGAAGTCCGACGCTACCGCGACGCGGGAGCCACCGAAGTCGTGTTCTCGAGCACCGAGATCGCGGGAGAGGCGGCCCGGCGCCGCACGTGGGCGCTCCTCGGCCGACTCGCCGGATGAGCAGGCCCCTCGGGTATCGGCCCGGCCGCTGCCCTGCACCCCTGTGCGAGGCCGAGCCTCGCGTGACGAAGGAGAACGCATGACCACCGAAGTGACCACGACCGACCTCCAGGCCTTCGCCGAGAACTGGGCGGAGTGGTACCGCGCCCAGGAGGCGAGGCTCGCCGACCCGCACGGGTTCCTGGCCATCACCGGCCTGCACTGGCTGGACGACCGGCCGCAGCGCTTCCCCGACGCGCCCGGCGCGTGGCACACCGGCCGCGACGGGGTCACGGTACAGCTCGACGACGGCGAGGAACTGGTCATCGGTGGTACGCCGGTGCGCGGTGAACACCGCTTCGGCGTGCTCGCCGAGCGCAGTGGCATCGACGCGGTCTGGGGGGACGCCGTCATCGAGGTCGCCAAGCGCGGCGGCCACGACATCCTGCGCCCCCGGCACCCGGACGCGCCGCTGCGCACCGCCTTCGCCGGGACACCCGCCTACGCCCCCGACCCCCGCTGGTCCGTGACGGGCCGGTACGTCCCCTTCGACGAGCCGCGGCCGACCACCGTGGGCGCGGCCGTCGAGGGCCTTGAGCACGTGTACGACGCCCCCGGCAGGATCGAGTTCGAGCTGCACGGGCGCCGGCAGTCCTTGACCGCGTTCCCCGGACATGGTGGCGGCCGGCTGATGGTGCTCTTCACCGACGCGACCTCCGGGGTCACCACCTACTCCGCCAACCGGTCCCTGACCGTCGAGCCGCCCGCTGCCGACGGCACGGTGGTGCTCGACTTCAACCGCGCCGCGAACCTGCCGTGCGCCTACACGGACCTGGCCACCTGCCCGCTTCCGCCGGCGGAGAACCGGCTGCCGGTGGCGATCGAGGCAGGCCTGAAGATCCCCCGCGAGCGCGGCGGTTCGTGAGGCCGGGCCGCGGGGGCCACGGCGAGGCGGAGGCCGGGGGAGTGGTCTCCCGGTCGTTCTACCCGCAGCTGTCGGCCTGCAGAGAGACCCGGTCCGGGCCGTGGGCCACGTGGCGGCGCAGTACGTGTGCCCGGATGAGGCGGACGCGTGGCGGAATGGGGACGCGGACGGGTTCGCGGCTCCAGCGGACCCACAGGGACAGATGGCCGAGTTCGGCGGCTTGCGTGAGCTTGTCGAGCGAGAGGAGCTTGCTGGTCCGGTCGATCTCGATGCTGATGGGCGCTCCTTTGCCGGAGCGGTGCCTGAGCTGAAGATCGAGCCGCCTGGCGCGTGGGGCGTCCGGTCGGGAGGGCAGGAGGACCTCCCGCCGGGCGTCATATCCGAGGCCTGTGGCCCATGCGGATATCGAGTCGGTGAAGAACCTGGTCACCTCCGGCGCGGACAGGTCGGTGAACTGCCGGCTGTTGAGCCAGGCCCGTAAGGAGACGGCGGCGGCATCGAGTCCCGAGTGCGACATAGTGCGAGTATCCGGTGCGGCACTGACACCGGGGGAGGCCTGCAAGAGCGGGTCCCGGCTGCCGAACCCCGCTGACGCGTTTCGTCGGCGCCGGCCCGACCCCGCCACCCGCCCCGGTCCGCCGGCGGAGATCCGGCCCTGCGAACCCGTCCGCGCTCCGACGAGTCCTCGTCGCGCCGGGTGGGGCTCCGCAAAGGGCATCGCCGAACGGCAAATTACATCGTCACAATCCATTTCCGCCCCGGGTGGAACCGGCGGCACGGCGCTTGATCAACAACTGCTGCTCCATGCCACTCTTCTATCGAACGCACAGGAGTTTGGAGCTGGAGGTACGCCACCCGTGGCGGCGAACAACATCCCCACCGTCAAGGGACGACGTCTGGGAGCGGAGCTGCGCCGGCTCCGCATGGCCAGCGGCCTGACCGGAGTCCAGGTGGCGGCACACCTGCTGATCTCCCAGGCCAAGGTCAGTCACATGGAGACCGGCCGCCGTGCCGTCAGCGCCCGCGACGTGCGCGACCTGTGCGAGCTCTACGGTGTCACCGACCAGAGTGTCGTCGACTCCCTGATGGAACTGGCCAGGGCGGCGAGCCGGCAGGGCTGGTGGCACTCCTACGGCGACATCCCCCACAGCATGTACGTCGACCTGGAGACGGTGGCCACCTCCGTCGACGCCTACGAGCCCATGCTGATCCCCGGTCTTCTCCAGGCCCCCGCCTACGCGGCCGCCGTCATCGACGAAACGATCCCCCTGCTCACGGTCGAACAGGCCGCCGCGTGCCTGAAGGTGCGGCTTCGCCGTCAGCACCGGATCTACGACCCCGCCCGCGGCCTTCGCCTGAGCGTCGTCCTGGACGAGTCGACCCTGCGGCGCGTCGTCGGAAGCCGGGAGATCATGCGCGAACAACTGGACCACCTGTACACACTGAGCATCGAACCGCACATCACCGTGCAGGTCCTCCCTCACGCCGCGGGCGCTCACCCGGGCATGCTGGGGCAGTTCTCCATCCTGCGCTTCCCCGACAGCCGCGAGCCGGTGGTCTACCTGGAGAGATTCACCAGCGACATGTCCCTGGACCGGCCTTCCGACGTGCAGCAGTACCGCACGGCCTACGCACGCCTGCAGGCTCAGGCCCTCAGTCCGGCCGACTCGCGGCATTTCCTGAGCGGTCTGGTCGGATGACCCGAGGTCCCGTCCGGCGTGCGTGCCGGGGTGGACGTGGCGTACCACGCGTGGGGAGCCACAGAGAAGCAGCTCGTTCTGACGTGGAGGCGTTGATGGCCGTTCGCCGAGTCGTACCCGACATCCGGTCGGAGGCAGCCCAGGAGAGCCGGGAGTTCTACGGCCTGCTGGGCTTCGAGGAGGTGATGAACCTCGGCTGGATCATGACCCTCGCCTCCCCCTCCGCCCCGGCGGCACAGATCAGCGTCATGTCCGGTGACAGGACCGCGCCCGTCACACCGGACATGAGCATCGAGGTGGACGACGTGGACGACGTGGACGACGTGGACGCGGCCTACGAGGCCATGCGGGGGAGCGGTGCGGAGATCGTGCATCCCTTGCAGGATGAGGAGTGGGGAGTGCGACGCTTCTTCGTCCGCGACCCCGGCGGACGGGTGGTCAACGTCCTGAGCCACCGCTGACGCCCCACCCCCGGGAGCCCCCGCCAGGCGGTCGACGGACCCGCCCCTGCCCGGCGGTCCGAGAGGAAGCGAAAGGTTTCGACCGCCTCTCGGCCGGTCTGAGGCGCCATCGACGCGGCGCGGCGGTGACGATGCCCTGCCGTGTCCGCGAATCGTCGCGCCACCCTCCTCGAATGCCTGTCAAACGCCCAAGTCGGCACCCGCTTCCCCGTCGTGTGCCCCGCGAAGTTTTCGGCGTCCTTTGCGAATCATGCGCGAGGTGTTGACGTCGTTCGCCCGCTCCCTATGATTCAGGTTGCCCGAAGCGTCGAACTGCGTTCGATATATCGGACAGGCGGCGCTGGTCGCCGTGTGAGCGGGGCGTCGCGGGAGCCCGTGCCCGCGGCGACGCGACACCGCGAGGATGGCGCCGCTGTATGTCATGTACAGGCAAAAAGGAGGGGCGGTTCCCGTACCGGTCATGCCGGGGACCGCCCAGGGGCAGCCGTGGTGACGGGCCACCACGGACCGCCGGAACCACGCCACATCGACAGTCCGGGCAGCCTCCGACGGGCTGACCCGGAACCGTTGACTCACAGTCGAGGAAGTCCCATGCGCAGTGGAAGTATCGGCCGCGGACGCCTGTCCGCGGTGCTCACAGCCTGCATCGTGGCCCTGGTCGCACTGGCGGCGACGCTCGTCGCCGCCCCGGCTCAGGCGGCCACGAGTGGCGCTTTACGCGGTCTCGGGTCCGGCCGTTGTCTCGATGTGCCCGGCGCCGCCCAGGCCGACGGCACGTACCTGCAGATCTACGACTGCTGGGGCGGAGCCAACCAGCAGTGGACGCTGACGGACGGCAATCAGCTGACCGTGTACGGCGGCAAGTGCCTGGATGTCCCGGGGCACGCCACCACGGCCGGCACGCGCGTGCAGATCTGGACGTGTTCCGGCGGAGCCAACCAGCAGTGGCGGGTGAACGCGGACGGCACGGTCGTCGGCGTGGAGTCCGGGCTCTGCCTGAACGCGGCGGGCTCCGGTACGGCCAACGGTACTGCGGTGGAGATCCGGACCTGCAACGGCGGGAGCAGCCAGAAGTGGACCGGCCTCTCCGCGGGCGGCACCTGCTCCCTTCCGTCGACATACCGCTGGACGTCGACGGGGGTCCTGGCGCAGCCGGCGAACGGGTGGGTCTCCCTCAAGGACTTCACCAGCGTGGTGCACAACGGCAAGCGCCTGGTCTACGCGTCCAACTCCTCGGGGACGTCGTACGGTTCCATGATGTTCAGCCCCTTCACGAACTGGTCGGACATGGCCTCGGCCGGCCAGACCGGGATGAGCCAGGCCGCCGTGGCGCCCACGCTCTTCTACTTCGCGCCCAGGAACATCTGGGTGCTGGCGTACCAGTGGGGTGCGTCGGCCTTCGTCTACCGCACGTCCGGCGACCCGGCGAACCCCCACGGCTGGTCCTCGCCGCAGCCGCTGTTCACCGGCAGCATCTCCGGCTCCAGTACCGGCCCGATCGACCAGACCCTGATCGGCGACGGGCAGAACATGTACCTGTTCTTCGCCGGTGACAACGGCAAGATCTACCGGGCGAGCATGCCCATCGGGAACTTCCCGGGGAACTTCGGCTCGTCGTACACGACGATCATGAGCGACACGACGAACAACCTCTTCGAGGCGGTGCAGGTCTACAAGGTCCAGGGCCGGAACCAGTACCTCATGATCGTGGAGGCGATAGGCGTACAAGGCCGCTACTTCCGCTCGTTCACGGCCTCCAGCCTGAGCGGTACGTGGACTCCGCAGGCCGCGACCGAGAGCAACCCCTTCGCGGGCAAGGCCAACAGCGGCGCCACCTGGACCAACGACATCAGTCACGGTGACCTGGTGCGCGACAACCCCGACCAGACCATGACCATCGACCCCTGCAACCTCCAGTTCCTCTACCAGGGCAAGTCACCCACCGCCGGCGGCGACTACGACCGACTGCCGTACCGGCCGGGCGTTCTCACCCTGCAGCGCTGACGCTCCGGGCCCGGTCCACGAAGCCGATGCCGGCCCGCGCCGGGCGCTCCGCTTGTCGACCGGGTCCTGACGCTCACTTCGCGGGCGGCGGCGCCGTGCTCTTGCGTACGACCAGGCTCGTGGCCAGCTCCAGCCGCGTGGACACCGATTCCTGGGCCCGTAGCCGCATCAGCATCTGCGCCGCCTCCTCCGCCATCTGGCGCAAGGGCTGGTGGACCGTGGTCAGTGCCGGACTGGCCCAGCGGGCGATGGACACGTCGTCGTAGCCGACCACCGAGAGGTCATGGGGGACGCGCAGGCCCCGCACCCGGGCGGCTTCCAGCACGCCCAGTGCCTGCAGGTCGCTGCCCGCGAAGATCGCGGTCGGCCGCTGCGGCAGGGACAGCATCTCGGTGGCGCGGTCGTGGCCGCCCTCCACGTGGAAGTCGCCGAACAGGATGAGGCCGGGATCCACCTCCAGCCCGGCCATGGACATCGCCGACCGGTAGCCGTCGAGCCGGGCGCGGGAGCAGAGCATGTCCTCGGGTCCCGTGATGATCCCGATGCGTCGGTGCCCGCACTCGATGAGATGGCGGGTGGCGGCCAGTCCGCCGTTCCAGTTCGCCGAGCCGACCGACGGGACGTCCGGATCGGGGTCGCCCGCCGGGTCGATGATGACGAACGGGATCGAGCGCGCCCTGAGCTGCTGTTTCACTTCGACGGGCAAGGCGGAGAAGACCAGGACGACGCCGAGCGGCCGGCGCTGGAGCATCGCCTCCATCCACTCCGGGCCGGGCGAGTGGCGCGTTCCGCTTTCGGTGAGGACGACTCCGGCGTTGTGGGCCTTGGCGACGTTCTCCACCCCCCGGATCAGCTCCATCGCCCAGATGCTCTCCAGCTCGTGGAACACGATCTCGATGAGCGGCGCCTCGCGGGCCGACCGTGTGGTGCGCCGGTACGCATGGGCCTCCAGAAGGCGCTCCACCTTGGCCCGTGTGGGGGGTGACACGTCCTGTCGCCCGTTGAGGACCTTCGAAACTGTCGAAATGGAGACGCCGGCCTGCTGGGCCACCTGGGCCAGGGTGATGCGGCCCATCTCCTCGTCATCGCGCATGGCGAGGAGCATAAAGCACCCGGCAACTGCCGCCGAGGCGTAACGCTTTGATAACGCGGTGACCGAGGGTTGACCCCCCAGGTGTGGGGTCCTAGCGTCCCGACTCATGAAGTTTCGGTGCTCACGCCGAAAAGTTTCGAGAGGCGAGTCGATGAAGCAACGCGCACGGTTCTCGCGGACCGTTGTCGTCGGTGGTGCCGCGCTGGCCCTGGTGCTCTCCCTGTCCGGGTGCGGAGGAGACTCCGGCGCGGCTGGCGGGGACGACACCATCCACGTCCTGGTCTACGGGGACGCGGCGAACAAGGTGGAGAAGGAGCTCGTCGCCACCTTCAACAAGACATCGAAGGTCAAGGTCGTCCTGGACACGATCCCGGGCGCCGACTACCAGGCCAAGCTGCAGACGATCATCAGCAGCAAGCAGGCGCCGGACGTCTTCTTCAACTGGGGCGGCGGCAGCATCAAGCCGTTCGTCGACGCCGGTCTGCTGCTCCCGCTGGACTCCTCCATCGCCAAGGATCCCGACCTCAAGGCGAAGTTCCTGCCGTCCGTGTTCAACAGCGCGGTGGTCGACGGACGTTCCTACGGGGTCCCGATGCGCGGCACGCAGCCGGTGCTGCTGTTCCACAACGCCAAGGTGCTCAAGGAGGCGGGTGTCGAACCCCCGAAGACCTGGGACGACCTGCTCGCGGCCGTCAAGGCGCTGAAGGCCGACGGCGTCACCCCGATCGCTTTGGGCGGCGGCGACCGGTGGCCGACACTGATGTGGTTCGAGTACCTCTACGACCGGATCGCCGGCCCGGAACTCTTCCAGAAGGCCCTGGACGGCGACAAGGACGCCTGGGCCGGCCCGGACAGCAGGAAGGCTCTGGGCAAGATCAGGGAACTGGTCGATGCCGGGGCCTTCGGCACCAACTACGACTCGGTGAAGTTCACCGACCAGGGTTCCCCCACGCTCCTGGCGACCGGCAAGGCCGCCTTCGAGCTGATGGGGTCGTGGGAGTACTCGACGCAGCAGGACGCGCACCCCGAGTTCGCCAAGAGCGACCTCGGATACAGCGCCTTCCCCTCGGTCGAGGGCGGCAAGGGCGACCCCGCGAACATCGTCGGCAACACCAACAACTTCTACTCCGTGCTGAAGAAGACGAAGCACCCGGAAGCCGTCGCCGAGTTCCTGAAGCTCATGTACTCGGACCAGTTCGTCAAGGCGCAGCTGGCGATCGGCAATCTGCCCACCACCACGAACACCGAAGGCTTCCTGGACACCGCCGCCAGCCCCGGGTACGCGAAGTTCCAGTACGACCTCGTCAAGGCGGCCCCGGCGTTCCAGCTCTCCTGGGACCAGGCGTACCCCCAGTCGGCGGCCACGACGATGTACCAGGCCCTGCAGCAGTTCTTCAACGGCTCGATGGACGAGGACGCGTTCATCAAGGCCATGCAGGCGCTGCCGACCTCGTGACCTCCCTGAAATCCGGACCCGGAACACATGACATGACCCGAACCGCCGCACCCTCCGACGGTGGCGAGAAGGTCGAGAGGGCCGGCTCGTCCGGCATCGGAGCGGGCCGCCCGGGATTCCTCTGGGCGGCCCCCGCCGCCGTCTTCTTCGGCCTCTTCGCCATCGTCCCGCTCCTCATGGTCGCCGTACTCTCCTTCGCCAGCTGGGACGGGCTGGGCGACCCGGAATTCACCGGCCTCGACAACTGGAAGCAGCTCCTCGACGACCCCGTCATGATCAAGAGCCTCTGGCTGAGCGTCCTGCTCACCGTGCTCGGGGTCGTCGTCCAGACCCCCCTGAGCATCCTGCTCGGCGTCTGGGCGGCGGGGCACCAGCGCAACCGGGCCGTCCTGTCCGCCATCTACTTCGTCCCGATGCTGCTGTCCGTCGCGGCCGTGTCCGTGCTGTGGCGCGCCGTCCTGGACCCCAACTTCGGAGTCCCCGCGCAGGCCGCATGGCTGTTCGGCGACGGCAACCTGTTCGGGAGACAGGCCAGTGCGATCGGCGTCCTGGTCTTCGTCAGCACCTGGCAGTTCACCCCCCTGCACACGCTGATCTACCAGGGCGCGGCCCGCGCGGTGCCGCCCGTCCTCTACCAGGCGGCGCAGATCGACGGCGCGGGCACGGTGCGCCGGTTCTTCCACATCACGCTGCCGCAGCTGCGCAACTCGATCATCACCTCGATGATCCTGATGGTGGTCGGCGGACTCACGACCTTCGACACCGTGCTCATCCTGACCCAGGGCGGACCGGGCAGCGACACCACCATCAGCGCCTACTACATGTACCAGAAGGCGTTCAAGAGCTTCGACTACGGAGCGGCGTCCGCCATCGCCCTCCTCCTGGTCCTCGTCTCCACGGTCATCTCGCTGATCGTGGTGCGGCTCTCGGGCTACGACAAGATGCGCAGCACCATGGAGGGACTGTGAGGAAGAGCCGTCCCAACTACCTGGCCGGCTTCGGCTCGCTGGTCTGGCTCCTCGTGGTGGGGCTGCCGCTGTACGTGATGCTCGTCGCCACGTTGCAGTCGCGTCCCGACTACGCCGCGAACGGCCCGCTGGCCTTCCCCGAGCACATCACGCTCGACAACTACGTCAACGACCTCGACAGCGGCTTCGCGCAGTACTTCCTCAACACGGTCATCGTCACCGTGTGCGTGGTGGGCATCGTCGTCCTTCTCGTCCCACCGCTGGCGTACACCATCGTCAGGAGCCGGGGCCGGGCCACCACCGCGGTCTTCCGGATGTTCCTCCTGGGTTTGGCGATCCCCTCGCAGGCGGTCATCGTCCCGATGTTCTTCGTCATCAGCGAGGCCGGTCTCTACGACAACCTCATCGGGGTCATCCTGCCGACGGCGGCCTTCGCCATGCCGGTGTGCGCCCTGATCCTCACGGGCGTGATGCGTGACATCACTCCCGAGCTGTACGAGGCGATGACGATGGACGGCGCCTCGCCCCGGCGGGTCTTCTTCCAGCTGGTGCTGCCGCTGTCCAAGAGCGGGGTCTCGACGATCGTCGTCTTCTCCGCGCTCCAGGCGTGGAACGGCTTCCTCTTCCCCCTCGTCCTGACGCAGTCGGCGGAGACCAAGGTCATCACCATGGGGCTCTACGACTTCCAGACGGAACACGGAGTCGACACCCCCGGCCTGCTCGCCGCGGTCGTCCTGTCCATGCTCCCCATCCTGATCGTCTACCTGTTCGCCCGTCGCGCCCTCGTACAAGGGCTGATGGGGGTCGGAGGAAAGTGACCGCCAACATCGACAACGCCGGCGTGCAGACAGCCGCCGAGGCCGCCGACTCCCGGGCGCCGGTGTCCGGCACCACGGACCACCGCACCGGACCCTGGCACGACCGCACCCTCGCGCCCGAGGCCAGGGCCGACGCCCTGATCGCCGCCATGACCCTCCAGGAGAAGATCTCCCAGCTCTTCGGCGTCTGGGTGGGCGCGTCCGACGAGGGTGCCGAAGTCGCCCCTTTCCAGCACGACATGGAGGAGGCCGTCGCCCTCGACGACCTCCTTCCGCGCGGCCTCGGCCAGCTGACCCGCCCCTTCGGAACGGCCCCCGTCGACCCGGCCGTGGGTGCCCTCTCGCTGGCGCGCACCCAGGAGCGGATCGCCGAGGCGAACCGATTCGGCATACCGGCGCTCGCCCACGAGGAATGCCTTGCGGGCTTCGCCACCTGGGGCGCGACCGCCTACCCGGTACCGCTGTCCTGGGGCGCCACCTTCCATCCCGAGCTGATCCGCGAGACGGCCGCCGCGATCGGCCGCGACATGCGCTCCGTCGGCGTGCACCAGGGCCTCGCCCCGGTCCTCGACGTCGTCCGCGACGCACGCTGGGGCCGTGTGGAGGAGACGATCGGCGAGGACCCCTACCTGGTGGGAACGATCGCCACCGCCTATGTGCGCGGGCTGGAGTCGGCCGGGGTCGTCGCCACGCTCAAGCACTTCGCCGGCTACTCGGCCTCGCGCGCGGGCCGCAACCTCGCCCCCGTCGGCATGGGCGCGCGGGAGCGGGCCGACACCATCCTGCCCCCGTTCGAGATGGCCGTACGCGAAAGCGGCGTACGGTCCGTCATGCACGCCTACACCGACACCGACGGAATCCCCTCCGCGGCCGACGGGCCGCTGCTGACCGGCCTGCTCCGCGACACCTGGGGCTTCGACGGGACCGTCGTCGCCGACTACTTCGGCATCGCCTTCCTGAAGACGCTGCACGGTGTGGCGGCGACCTTCGGTGAGGCGGCCGGTGCCGCGCTCAGGGCCGGTGTGGACGTGGAACTGCCGACCGTCAAGACGTTCGGCAGGCCGCTGACCGACGCGATCGCCGAGGGACGCGTCCCCGAGGCGCTGGTGGACCGCGCGGTACGCCGAGTACTCGTACAGAAGGCCCAGCTGGGGCTGCTGGACGCGGACTGGAGCCCGGTGCCGCCGGTGCTCGCCGGAGCCGCGGCCGCGCACGGCCGCGCACGCGCGAGCTCCGAGGCGTTGCGCGGGACCGTCCGCCTCGACACCGACGAGAACCGCGCGCTCGCCCGCCGCGTCGCCGAACAGGCCGTCGTCCTCCTGCGCAACGACGGCATCCTGCCCCTGGCGGCGGCCCCGGCCCGCATCGCACTCATCGGGCCCAACGCCGACGACCCGACGGCCGTCCTCGGCTGCTACGCCTTCCCCGTCCATGTCGGAGGCCGGCATCCCGAGACCCCGCTCGGCATCGAACTTCTCACGCTGCGCGAGGCGTTGAGCGCGGAGTTCCCCCACAGCGAGATCGCCACCGCCCGGGGCGCCGACATCGACGGCCTGGCCACCGGCGGGTTCGCCGAGGCCGTCGAACTGGCCGGGAGCGCCGACCTCGTGATCCTCGCACTCGGCGACCGGGCCGGCCTCTTCGGGCGGGGCACGAGCGGGGAGGGGTGCGACGCGGAGAACCTGGCCCTCCCCGGCGTGCAGCAACAGCTCCTCGACACCCTCCTCGACACGGGCACCCCCGTCGTCGTCACGCTGCTCGCCGGACGCCCCTACGCCCTGGGACGTGCGGCGGACGAGGCGGCCGCCATCGTGCAGTCGTTCTTCCCCGGCGAGGAGGGGACGACGGCCATCGCCTCGGTGCTCAGCGGCCGCACCGAACCGTCCGGCCGGCTCCCCGTCAGCGTGCCGCGCCACCCGGGCTCCCAGCCCTCCACCTACCTGGCGGCCCGGCTGGGTCACTCCAGCGAAGTCTCCAGCGTCGACCCGACCCCCGCCTTCGGGTTCGGCCACGGTCTGACGTACACCGCCTTCGAGTGGAGCGGCCTCGTCGTGGAGCGGGGACGGGCATCGACGGAAGGGGAGCTCGCGCTCTCCTGCACCGTCCGCAACACCGGCGCCCGGAAGGGCACCGAAGTGGTCCAGGTGTATCTGCACGACCCGGTCGCCTCCGTGGTCCAGCCGGTGCAGCGCCTCATCGGGTACGCACGCCTCGACCTGGAACCCGGGCGGGCCGCCAGGGTGCGGATGACGGTCCCGGCGGACCTCGCGTCCTTCACGGGCCGCGAGGGCCACCGGATCGTCGAGCCTGGCGACCTCGAACTGCGGCTGAGCGCGTCGAGCACCGACATACGCCTCACGGCACGGGTCACGCTGACCGGACCGGAGCGCACGGTCGACCACACGAGGCGGCTGCACATGGATGTCGCCACGGAACTCCTCGTGGAGGCGTCGTAGTCCGGCGGGCGCCGACCGGAAGGGGCCTTCGCGGGCGGGACGACCACCCGCGAAGGCCCTTCCGTCCCTGGGGCCGGACGTTCCGGTCAGGAGGCGGTGCAGGCGCTGATGACGGGCGGGGCCGTGTCGCCGTTCGTCATGACGGTGAAGCCGAAGCTCGTCGTCCCGCCGGCCGCCAGGCTGCCGTTGCCGTTCGGGGTCATCGTCATCACCTTCCCGGTGCTGTCCCAGCTGGGCGTGCCGTTCCAGGTGGCCGAGATCCACTGCGCCGAGGCGACGGTCACCCGCACGTTCCAACCGCTGATCGGCGAACTCCCCGCCGTGACGGTCACCTTGCCGTTGTAGCGGTCACCCCACGTCTCCTGCTTGGCGTACGAGACGGTGCACGTGCGCGTGCCGTTTCCGCCGCCATCGCCGCCGCCCGTACCGCCCAGCGTGGACAGCACGGCGTCGTAGGCCGGCTTCTTGCCGTAGTTGCCGTCGAAGAGCAGCGGGGTCCCGCTCGCGCGCCACGAGTACTTGTCGGTGACGCCCCAGACGGTGATGCCCGTGCAGCGCGTCACGGCGAGGCACGCCCTCACCACGTTGGCGTAACTCGTGGCCTGCGAGGTGCCGGACCCCTCGATGTCCAGTTCGGTGATCTGCACGTCGACGCCGAGGTCCGCGAAGCGCTGCAGGTTCTGCTGGAAGTCGGCGGGGACGGGGGACTGGCTGTTGAAGTGGCTCTGGAAGCCCACGCAGTCGATGGGCACACCGCGCTGCTTGAAGTCCTTCACCATGGCGTACACGGCGTTGGACTTCGCGTTCACCCCGTCGGTGTTGTAGTCGTTGTAGCAGAGCTTCGCGGCCGGGTCGGTGGCCCGGGCGGTGCGGAAGGCCTCCTCGATGAAGCCGTTGCCGAGTTTGTCCTGGAAGGGAGAACTACGGCGGGCGCCGCTGCCGCCGTCCTGAAACGCCTCGTTGACGACGTCCCACGAGTGGATCTTGCCCTGGTAGTGCCGCATGACCTGGGTGATGTGGTTGTTCATCGCGGAACGGAGGTCGCTCGCACCCAGGGACCCCACCCACCCGGGCAACTGAGAGTGCCAGACCAGGGTGTGGCCCCGCACCTTCATGCCGCGGGCCTGTGCGTGGCCGACGATCCGGTCGGCCGCGCCGTAGGTGAACGATCCCCGGGACGCCTCCAGCGCGTCCCACTTCATCTCGTTCTCGGGTGTCACCGAGTTGAACTCCGCGTTCAGCGTGGCGGCGTAGGGCGCCTCGCCGAGGTGGTTCGCGGCCACCGCCGTGCCGAAGTAGCGGCCCTTGGCGGCTGCCGACTCACCGAGGGTGCTCGCCGCGTGGGCGGTGCCGGCCAGGGCGACGACACCGGTGGCCGCGAGCAGGCCGGTGAGGGAGACGGCCAGTGCCCTGCGTGCGGAGGCGCGCAGGGGGGCGCGGCCTTCTCCGGGGGCGATCCTGTTTGTCCGGATCATGACAACCTCTTCCGTCTGGGGGCGGATTGTGTCGGGATGCAGGCGAAAGTTTTCAGGAGGTGGACAGGCCGGTCTTGCCCGCCTCTCGCACGGGAAGGCGGCTGCCAAGGAGATCCTGGGGGATGCGCGACGCCGAAACAATGGCGCGGTACGACCGAAACAATTTCGTACCCGCGGGCGGGGCGACAGTCGGCCCGGTCGAGGGAGACCGGGGCGCCGGGTCCCTTCTTCAGGGACGGCGGTCCGTCCTCATGCCGTATGCGGAGCCACGCGCGCCGCACCGTCGCCCAGGCAGCCTTCGGCTGCGCGGTTCGGCCGCTTCTCTCAGCGGAGCTGCTCGGCGAGCCCCACGATGATGCCCTCGGGACCGCGGAGGTAGCAGAGCAGGTAGCTGTCCTCGAACCGTGCGATCTCGCCCACGAGTTCGGCGCCGTGAGGGCGCAGGCGGGCAACGGTGTCCTCGAGGTCGTCGACGGCGAACATGACGCGGTGCGTGCCCAGGACGTTGTGCGGCCGGCTGCGCGGGCCGGCGCTGATCGGTGCCGGGCTGCGGTACTTCGCCAGCTCGAGCCGGCTGTGACCGTCCGGTGTCCGCACCATCGCGATGTCACAGCGGACGCCGTCGAGGCCGGTGCACTGGTCGGCGAAGGCGCCCTCGACCTCGGCCCTTCCCTCCAGCTCCATACCGAGTTCCACGAAGAACGCGAGGGCGGCGTCGAGGTCCTCGACGACGATGCCGACGTTGTCCATCCGCTGAATCGCCACGACGGGCTCTTCCCTTCTCCGTGCGGCCGGGCTCGGCCGCTGACGTCCTGGGACGGAGCCGGAGGCGCGATCTCGACATCCTCACGCCGCCGGCTCGTCTGGATCAGCATCGAGCCTCGCGATCCGTTCCGGGCGTCGGGACACGACCGCACCGGTTTCCGGGCCGGAGGGTCCGTACCGGCTCACCCCGACCCGGGTGATCGGGGCGGGCCGAAGGTAAACGCGTCGACAGCGGCCCTCCCCACCGGGCAGAGTGGCAGCCCGTGACGAGCAGTGAGCTGTGGACCCGTGCGAGCGCCGAGCGGTACGACGCCGAGGAGACTGCCATGTCCTCGGCGGCCGTTCTCGGGCCGACTCTCGCCTTTCTCGCCGAGCTCGCCGGAGACGGCCGGGCGCTGGAGTTCGCCATCGGGACCGGACGCGTGGGCGTCCCGCTCCGGAAGCGCGGCGTGCCGGTCGTCGGCATCGAACTGTCCGAGCACATGGCTGCGGTGCTGCGGCGCAAGATCGACGAGGACGCGCTGCCGGTAGCCATCGGGGACATGGCCACCACCGTCGTCCCCGGCGAGTTCACCCTGGTCTACCTCGTCTACAACACGATCACCAATCTGCTCACCCAGGATGAGCAGGTCGAGTGCTTCCGCAACGCCGCACGCCATCTGGAGCCCGGCGGCCGATTCGTCATCGAGCTGGGCGTACCGCCGCTACGGTTCCTGCCGCCCGGCCAGGTCGCGGTGCCGTTCGACGTCTCCGAACGGCATCTCGGCTTCGACACCTTCGACCTGGTCGAGCAGGTTCTCGTCTCGCACCACTTCACCCGCGACGGCGACCGCTTCCGCCGCGGCGCATCCCGGCACCGCTACGCCTGGCCGGCGGAGCTCGACCTGATGGCACGGCTCGCGGGACTGGAGCGGGAACGCCGCGTCGCGGACTGGGACGGGGCGCCGTTCACCCAGGACTCCACGAAGCACATCTCCGTATGGCGCAAGCCGACCTGAGGCCGGAGCGGCGGGGTCTCGAAGATCCGCGGGCTCCGGGTCTGTTCGATCTGCGCCTTGTCGCGCGTGGGGGTCGCGCCGGTAGGGAGCCGACTCGCGTGGTCATCCTCGCCGGGGAGCGTGCTCAGGCGCCTGCCGTGAACGCGGCGGCGTGGTCGGCGGCCCACTGGCGAAATGTTCGCGGTGCCGTCCCGAGGATGTCGGCCACCGCGGTGGTGACGTAAGCGGGCTGCCCGACCGCTGCTCTCCACGAGGAGAGCAGCATGTCGACGACCGCACCGGGTGCCGTACCCTCCGACAGCTTCCGGAATTCGTCCGGCGTCATCTCCTCGAAGGCGATGCGGCGCCCCAGGGCATCACCGATGACCTCCACCTGCGCGGCCTGGGTCAGCGATTCAGGGCCCGTGAGTACGTAGTCGCCTCCCACGTACCCGTCCTGGTGGAGCGTCCGCGCCGCGACGGCTGCGATGTCGCGGTCGTCGACGGGTGCCGTCTCGGCGGCTCCGTAAGGCCACCGGACGACCTCGTCGGCCCGGATCGCGGCAGCCCACCACGCCAGCGAGTTCGACGCGAGCATCCCCGGCCGGATGATCGTCGCCTCGAGTCCGGTGTCCTCGATGAGCCGCTCGATGTCGGCGTGCAGCACTGCCGCGGGATTGGGCTGCTGAAAGAAGGGATGTGGTGTCTGGTGCGGGGAGGAGAGGAAGACGATCCGCCGCACGTGGGCCGCCAGCCGCCCGATGACCGCCGGGGCGGTTCGAGGCGGGGCGGTCCAGACGAGGAAGACCGCGCCGGCGCCGTCCAACGCCGGGTCGAGCGACTCGGGCACGGTGAGGTCGCCGGTGAAGACCTCGACCTTCGCCGGCAGTGTCGCCGCTGCCTCGGAACGACGCGCGAGGGCGCGGACCGGCACGCCCGCGCTGAGGAGGTGTTCGGTGACGATGCGGCCGACCCGGCCCGTGGCCCCGGTGACGAGCACCGGAGGAATGTCCGTCTGCTTCATGCCACCCATGGAAACGTTACTCGGTTAAAAATGCAACTCGGTCACGAATGTTAGGGTGGTCGGATGAGCGAGGCGACGGGACTGCGGGCCCGCAAGAAGGAGCGGACGCGCGACGCCATCGGTGATGCGGCCGTTTCGCTGTTCCTCCAGCGCGGCTTCGACGGTGTCTCGGTCAACGACATCGCCGCGGCCGCCGAGATCTCCAAGCCGACCCTCTTCCGGTACTTCCCCAGCAAGGAAGACCTGGTGCTGCACCGGTTCGCGGACCACCAGGGAGAGGCGGCGCGCGTCGTGCGCGACCGCCGGTCAGGCATCAAGCCGCTGACAGCGCTGCACCGACACTTCCGGGCCGGCCTCGACCGGTATGACCCTGTCACCGGTCTCAATGATCACCCCGAGGTGGTGGCGTTCCACCGGCTGGTGTTCACCACTCCAAGCCTCGCGGGACGGCTCACGCGGTACCAGATGGAGGATGAGGAAGCCCTGGCGGACGCCCTTGGCGAAGGCATCCAGGCACGTGTGCGCGCCGCCCAGGTGCTCGCGGTGCAACGGGTGCTCGCCCGGACCAACTGGCAGAGGATCGCCGACGGTCGAACCGCCCGCGACGTGCATCCCGAGGCCGTATCAGACGCCGACCAGGCATTCGGCCAGTTGCGCTGACAGGCGGCGTTCCTGGGCGGAGAAGCCTCCGCGGTCTCGTGCACGCGCCGCCGCGGCTCGGTCAGGCCACTCGGGGGAGTGCGTCCAGGCGACTGCCTGCCAGGTGGCCGCCGGTGAGGAACCCGCGTCGGCCCGGGCCACCAAAGCCCTCCGTCGTCCGCCACGGGCCCGCCCTGCCGGAGCATCGAGGTGTGGCGCGCCACGGGTGGGCCCCGGCAGGTGGTGCTGCCGGGGCTCACGAGGAGGGCTGTGTCAGCGATCCATCAGGACGAACACGCCCCATCCGAGGTATTCGCGCTGGTACCTGACGTGTCGGACGGGTGCCTCAGTGAGTTCCGCGCGCAGGGTGTCTGCGAGCTCGTCGTCGGGGTTGGCGTCGAGCCAGCGTCGGATGTTGAGCCATTGCGCCGCGACGTACCGGTCCCAGCTGTCCTGGTCGGCAAGGACCATCTCGACGACATCGCAGCCCAGGTCCCCGAACCGCGCGAGCAGTTCCGGAAGCAGGAGCAGGTCGTCCTTGCGGGCCATGTGACAGCCCTCGACGACGGATTGGTCCTCCGGCTCGCGGCGCCAGTACGGTTCGCCGATCAGCATCATGCCGCCGGGAGCGAGGCTGCGCCGCAGGAGGGCGACCGTGCCCGCCACGCCGGAGCCGATCCAGGTCGCACCGATGCAGGCGGCGATGCCGACGGGATCGGTGGCGACATGGCCCGAGGCGTCCGCGTGCACGAAGGCGACTCGGTCGGCAACGCCCAGCTCGGCCGCCCGCCCTCGGGCCGCGCCGAGGAAGACGGTGCTGATGTCCACGCCTGTGCCGGTCACACCGTGGTCCCGTGCCCAGGTGCACAGCATCTCGCCCTTGCCGCAGGCGAGGTCGAGCATGCGGGTGCCCGGCGGCGGGCTGATGGCCTGACCCAGGAGGGACAGCTTCTCGCTGGTGAACGGGTTGCAGATGCGATGGCCGCTCTCGCGGATGGTGAAGCTACGTGGCAGATCCACTACAAGGGTTCCTTCGGTCCGTGGAGATGATGACGGCGTGGCCAGGCGGCCGAGGGGAGTCGGCCGCGCCTACCTGGACCGTCATCAAACGCACCTCTTCGGACATGTGAAGGCTGGGACCGGTCGAGTGTACGGACACCGGGATCATCGCGTCCATCGGATTTCACGGCCCTCCCGCCCCGTCCTGCGTGAAGGTCCGGCCGGTCAGCTCACACCGGCAGGGCCGTTCAGAGGGCCCTCGACGGGCTGCTGACCGGTGCTTCTCGTGTGGCGGCGGTGGAGTTCCAAGGTGGCGACGACCGCCACGCCGAGGGTGACGTGCATGAGGGACAGGGCGGCCACGGTGCCTCCGTCGGCATCGGACGACAGCGGGCCGGCGACCGACAGCAGTGCCAGCCCACCGCCCACGTACTGCGCGAGCCGCAGAAAGACCGGCTTCCACAGGGCCAGCAGCATGGCGGCGCCCGTGCCGACGACCAGCGGGACGGTGGAGGAGCCGAGGACACCCCCGATCGTGATCGGGTGCTCCTGGCCGGCGTCGACGACGACGAGCGAGGCACCGGCCAGCTTGGCGACGCCCAGAACGACCAGATTGACCAGGGCGGCGGCGGCCGCGCCGGTGACCAGGAGCTTCCACCAGGTGAGGCCGGAACGCGGGACCGAGGGTCCGGCGGGCACAGCGGGGCCGGAGTCGGGAACGGTACTGCTTGACATGGAAGCTCCTCCAACGTGTGAAGTGCCGCGCTCCGTATGACCGGCGGCGTACGCAGAAGCCTCCAACCTGAACTTCGGTTGAGGTCAAGCCTCTTATCGGGGCCGGACCGGAAGTCCAGGCTCATGGCGTCGCCCGGCTTCCAGAAACGCCCGCGTGTCAAAGGGCGTTCGCCCGCCTTCCACCGCGTGCTTCCGGTCGAAGGCGCGCCGGGGGAGTGGCCGAGCCGGCGGCTGTGATGCCTCCGCCCGCGAGGAACGTACGGGCCGCCGCCGGTGCGCGCTAGGGATCGCGAGCGGCGTTCGTCATGCCTGGCCCGCGCCCTCCCGGACGCCCGCGGCCGGAATCCGCGGCCTCCCTGGTCGATCACGCCGGGGCATGACGGGCGCAGTTCGAGGGCACCCGTCGACTCGGGAACCCCGGCCCGCCCGTCCGCCCCACGCAGACGCCGACGCCGCCCTGATCCCGACGTCCCGACGTCCCGACGCCCCGAGACCCCCCGGTCCCGAGACCCGAGAAACAGAGAACATGAGACTGCCCCCCACCTCCGCGCCCCAGGCCCCGCTCCGCAAGGTCCTCACCACCCGGCTGCTGTACTTCTTCATCCTCGGCGACGTCCTCGGCGCCGGGGTCTACGTGCTGATCGGCGAAGTCGCGGCCGCCTCGGGCGGCGCCGTGTGGGTGCCCCTCACCGTGGCCCTCCTGCTCGCACTCCTCACAGCCGCCTCGTACGCGGAGCTGGCGACGAAGTACCCCCGCGCGGGAGGCGCCTCGCACTACGCCACGCGCGCCTTCGGCCCGGCGGCCGGGTTCATCACCGGATACTGCATGCTGGCCGCCGGCATCGTCTCGGTCGCGGCGCTGGCGCGCGGCTTCGCGGGCGACTACCTCAAGGCGTTCGTCTCCCTGCCGCTCGTCCTGGTCGCCGTCGCCTTCCTCGCCCTGCTGGCGCTGCTCAACGCCCGCGGCATCCGGGAGTCGACCCGCGCCAACACCCTCGCCACGCTGGTCGAGGCCGGTGGACTTCTGATCATCGTCGGACTCGGCGTGTGGATCACCGTACGAGGCGACGGGGACGTCGGCCGGCTGACGCGGCTCGGCACGGCGTCGGAGGCGCCCGTGGCAGCCGTGCTGAGCGGTGCCGTCATCGCCTACTACTCCTTCGTGGGGTTCGAGACCTCCGTGAACGTCGCCGAGGAGACGCGCGACCCCGGCCGGTCCTACCCCCGCGCCCTGTTCGGCGCCCTACTGACGGCGGGTGCGCTGTACGCGGCCGTCGGGGCCGTCGCCTCCGCGGCCGTGCCGACCGGGACGCTCGCCGCGTCCGACGGCCCGCTCCTCGAGATCGTCCGGGCCGCGGGGCACGTACCGGTGCAGCTGTTCGCCCTGATCGCGCTGGTGGCGGTGGCCAACGGAGCCCTCCTGACGGGCATCATGACCTCGCGCCTCGCCTACGGGATGAGCCGGGAAGGCCTGCTGCCGGGCTTCCTCGCCCGCGTCCTTCCCGGCCGGCGCACACCCTGGGCGGCGATCGCCGTCACCACGGCGCTCTCCGCGCTGCTCGCGACGAGCGGCGGGATCGACGTCCTGGCAGGCACGCTGGTGCTGCTCCTGCTGGTCGTCTTCTTCGTCGTGAACCTGGCCGTCCTCGTACTGCGACGCGACGGCGCGGCGGGTACCAGCCACTTCCGAGCGCCCACGGTCGTCCCCGTCCTCGGCGCGCTGTCGTGCGTCGCGCTGGCGACCCAGGTGGAGGCGCCGGTGTGGTGGCGAGGCCTGATGCTGCTGGCCGTGGGTGGCGTCCTCGGTGCCTTCACCCTGTGGCGGCGTCGGCACGCACCTGCGCCGGCCGAGCAGCCCGCGTCCGTCGAGCCGCCGGCGTCACGGGTCTGAGGCCGGAGCCCCGACTCCGTGCCCCTTGGACGGTGGCACTCGTTCGTCCGAACGGGGCGCGGGGCCCGCGAAGCCCTGTCCGTCACCGGCTCGGTGCGGCAGGCCCCGGCACGGCGGCCCGAGGCGGGCGCTTCACCTCGCCCGCGCCGCCCACGCACGTGGCGGCGCGCCGGCCTGCCGCGAAGCCCCGCTGACCCGGTGGCCGGAATGTCCGGTTTCCGGACGTGTCGAAGCGGTTACCTGCTTCACCATGAACGCATCGCCGCAGCCCGAACGCCGTGCCCGCACCGACAGCACCGGAATGCGCGCCGTCAGGAGCGTCCTGCCGTCGGCGTCCGGCCCCGGCCGCGTCCTGCGGGGCATGGACCGCCTGGAGCGCGCCGCCGTGCTGGACGGCGTCGCGCACCGCGTCAGGGACGCGGTGCGCGCGCTCCCGCTCGGAAAGGGAAGGGACGTCCTGCACGGCCGGTGGCTCGGGCATCCCGTCCATCCCCTGCTCGTCCAGGTCCCGATCGGCACCTGGGTCTCCGCGGCGGTGCTCGACCTCCTCCCCGGACAGCGCAGGGCGGCGCACGTGCTGGTGGGAGTGGGGCTCGCCGCCGCCGCTCCCGCGGCCGTCTCCGGCTGGGTGGACTGGGCGGAGCTGCGCCGCCGGCAGATGCGGGTCGGACTCGTGCACGCGGCCATGAACATCACGGCGGTCGGACTGTACGCGGCGTCCTTCACCGAGCGGGCGCGGGGCAGGGCCGTCCGGGGCAGGATGCTGGGCTTCGCGGGGCTGTTCTCCGTGGCCGTCGGAGGGGCGATTGGCGGGCACCTCGCCTACCGGCAGGCGTCCGGCGCCAACCACGCGGAAGCGGTACCCGATCGGGTGCGGCCGGGGTGGCACGAGATCGGTGCCGTGGCCGACCTTCCCGTCGGGCGGCCGGTCCGACGCGAGGTGGGCGACATCGCCGTCGTCGTCGTGCGGGAGAGCGGCGCACAGGTGCGCGTCCTCGCCGACTCGTGTGCGCACATGGGCGGCCCCCTGTCGGAGGGCACGGTCGCCGACGGCTGTGTGCGGTGCCCCTGGCACGGCAGCGTGTTCCGTCTGTCCGACGGCTGGAACGTACGAGGACCCGCCACCGCGGCGCAGCCGTCCTTCGAGACACGCGTCGTCGGCGGCCGCGTCGAGGCACGCCTGAACGCACCGGACCTGGCCCCCACGGAGCCCGTGACCACCGCGTGACCATCCTGTCCGCGCGGCGCTGAGAGGGCAGTGAGAGACCTGATGACTCCGCACCGGGAGCGGGGCGTTGCAGCACGTCCGGCGCGGCGCGAAGGGGCGGACGGAACATCGAATGTCGGCCCGTGAGCGGCCGCCACGGCGGGGCCTCGTCCCCGGCTCCACCCGTACGGGCACCCAGAGCTCCCGCCCCGGAGCATCCACGTCCCGCCTGGCCGCGCCGGGCAGCAGCGCGGCGTGCGTAGCCGGCGCGTTCCCCTCAAGCCGGGGGGCGACGCGCTGCCGGGTTCCGTCGTCCGGGGGACAGACAACGGCCGGTCGGGCGTGTGCGCTGGCGGTCCGCCGGGCACCGGCGGAGGATGGCCCCGTGGGGCCCGTTCGGCCTCGGACTCCATGCCCTCCCGGCTGGCAGGTCTCCCGTCCGCCACCCCGTAGCAGCGCGGGTGAAGGACACGACGTGGTCGCCCCGACGGCATGGTCGCCGCCCGGTCGACGTGGCGCGGGAAGTCGGCCTGACGAGAAGGCCGGCGACCGGCCGGAGGCCCTGTCCACCCCCTGCACGCGACCCCCTCGCCGGCCTCGGGCCGCCCGCTTGAACCGCGCGGTTCGGGGCACGCGCGCGTCTGAGTGTCCTCTGTTCGGAGCAAAGGAGAAGTCCGATGTTGATGGCGCATCCCGCGGTGCTGAAAGATCTCGTCGAGCGGTACGAGACGCTGCGGATCCTGCACGCCGAGGGCGCCTCCGCCGAGGTGCGCCGACGCATGGAGGACGTCACGTACACCCTGTGCGTGTCCACCGGCACCCGCGACATCGACGCCGCCCTGGCCGCCGCCCACGGTCGGCTGTCCGCTCTCCCGGGTGGGGACTTCGCGCTTGCCGGCTGACCAGCACCACGCACGGGAACCGATGCACACCATGCCCTTGACCACTCTCGCCAGCCTGGAGGACCTCTGCCGGCTGGTCGCCGACCGCCACGACCTGTACGTGCGCTGGTCCCGGGGTCCGGAACCGGATCTCGCGAGCCTCTTCAGTACGGACGATCTGACGGGCGTCCGGCTGCCGGGACTCTCGGCCAGCGCGCTGGGCGTCGAGGAGTGGTGGGGGCGACGACCGGCGCACGTGTGGATCGCCCGACGCCTGTACGACTACTGCCACCTGCCGCGGGTGAAGGCTCCGGATACCCGGCCCTGGGTCCTGCGTGGCAGGGAAGTGGGCCGAGGCCCGGACAACGAGCCGCTCGTCGCGGACGTACAGCCGCTCGCCTGGATCGGCGACGGCGCGATCGCCGAAGCCGTCGACATCATCGAGCACCAGCCCGGGCGCTGGGGCCCGCTGGACCGCGACAGCACCGGCCACCGCCGTACGAGGTGAGGCGCGCGTCGCCCGGCGACGGTGAGCAGCGCCGCGGGGCGGCGACGTGCCCGGCGCCGCTCTCCGGCCGGGCTGCGTTCGCTCGCGTGGCCGGGGCGGGGGCCGCGTCGCCAGGATGGGGAGGGAGGACCTTCCGGCACTCATGGGCGAAAAGGCGTGCGTGGATGGGCGATGTCGGGGCAGGCGGTTCGTCGTCGGCTGCTGATCCGGCCGACCGCCGGCGGCGGGTTTCCACTGGGAGGGAAGACATGGCACTCACGAGCATGGTGACGGCGAAGACTCGGACGGCCGAGCTGCCGGAGGTCGCCGACCCGTCCGGGGTGGCGCCGAGGGACGCCCGCGAACTGTCGAAGCTCTTCTTCCGGGAACTGGCGGTGCTGGAGGAAGGGACAGCCGAGTACCAGTACGCGCGGAACACGCTGATCGAGATGAACATGTCCCTGGTCCGCTTCGCGGCCGGCCGCTTCCGCAGCCGGGGGCCGGAGGAGATGGAGGACATCGTCCAGGTCGGCATGATCGGACTGATCAAGGCGATCGACCGCTTCGAGCTGACCCGGGAGGTGGAGTTCACCTCCTTCGCCGTCCCTTACATCGTCGGCGAGATCAAGCGGTTCTTCCGGGACACCTCCTGGGCTGTGCACGTCCCCCGGCGGCTGCAGGAGGCCCGTGTCCAGCTCGCCCGTGCCACCGAGGAACTGCGCAGCCGACTCGGCCGCACCCCGACGGTCAAGGAACTGTCGGAACTGATGAGCCTGCCCGAGGAGGAGGTCCGCGAGGCACGCGTCGCCGCCAACGGCTACAACTCGTCCTCCCTGGATGCCACGATCAGCGGCAGCGAGGACGGCGAGGCCGCGCTGCAGGACTTCATCGGCACGCCGGACACGGCGCTGGAGCTGGTGGAGGACTTCCACGCGCTGGCCCCGCTGATCGCCGAACTCGGCGAGCGCGACAGGCAGATCATCCACATGCGGTTCGTCGAGGAGCTCACCCAGAGCCAGATCGGTGAGCGCCTGGGCCTGTCCCAGATGCACGTCTCCCGCCTGCTGTCGCGTACCCTCGCCCGGCTCCGCGACGGCATGCTCACCACCCGCTGACACCCGCAACCCGCCTTCTCGGCCGGCCGCCGCTCATGGGTGAGTGAATCTCCGGCGACGACGGCAGACGCCGGTTCGGGCAGAGCCGCTGCTAAGCCCTGATCGGTGCGGCCGCCCTCGCCGCCTGCTCGATCTTCGCGCGGTGGGCCGCACGGGCCTCCTCGTCGATCGGCTGCGCGTGTCCGGCGCGCAGCCCGGTCCGGCCGTCGAGGCCCTCCCGCAGGATGTCTGCGTGCCCGGCATGCCGGATGGACTCGCCGAGGACATGGACCATGACGGCGAACAGGTTCGTGTCGCGATAAGGCTCCTGCCACCACGGCACGTGGCCCGGGGCGTCCAGGGGGAGTTCGTCGATCGTCGCGTCCGAGTGCTCCCACGTGCGCCGGTAGAAGCCGACGATCCGATCGCGCGTCTCGTCCTCGGCCGCCCACAGATCGCTGCCGTCGTGATCCTGCCACCGGGGCAGCGGTTCCGGGAAAGGACGGTCGAAGACCTCGCCGAAGTAGCGCGCCTCGACGGCGGCCAGGTGTTTGACCAGGCCGAGGAGGTTGGTCCCGGTCGCCGTCAACGGCCGGCGGGCGTCGTATTCGGACAAGCCGTCGAGTTTCCAGAGCAGCGCCTCGCGGTCCCGCCGCAGTCTGCCGTGCAGGTGGTCTTTCGCGAACTCGTCGATCATGCGGCACGAGCCTGCCACGGGCTGCTCGCGGTCTCAAGATCCCCTACCGGGTTCGCAACGGCCGGCAGGGCCGGGCCCCGGCGCGTCCAGCCGGCGGCAGGGAAAAGGGAACGCTCCGGCGTCGGACCACGTGCGTCCGGATCGATCCCCGCCCACGGAGCCGGGCGATACCGTGAGGGGACACGTCCGTAGAGTCCAGGAGTCCCGGATGAGCGAGCAGCCGGCCACCGCGCCCGACCGCCAGCCCCTCGACGAGCACGCCGCCGCCTCCGCCCGTGCGTACGCGGCCGAGCAGCGTGCGAGGGTGGACGTCCTCGCCTCGGTACTGGAGGACATCGCGGCGAACGGTTACCCGGCCCCCGAGACCGGTGTTCCGTGGGAGGACGCCCGAGACGCACACCTGGAGCGTCTCGCCGGTGAGCCCCCCCGTATCGCCTGACCACGGCGCACGCCGGGCTCCTCTCCATGGCCGGGCCCGCGCTGGACCGGCCGGCGAAGCTCACGGCCTCCGGGACGCACCGCCCCGACCGCGCGACCGTCGCGGTCAGCGTCGAATCCCGGAGCCGGCACGCCCGTGCCCGACACCTTCCTGCCCGCCTGCGCCGACGACATCGACGCGCCACGGGTCATCCCCTGCGTCACCGCGCCCACCCCGTCACGATCGTGGCGTACGTCGAAGAGCGCCTGACGACCCGTCCGGCCGATCACGTCCGGCAAGTCGTCAGGCGGCGGTGGCGAGCCCGATGCCGATGGCGATGAACAGCCAGCCGGTGGTGAGCTCCCAGCGACGACGGACCTTCGGCCGGGCGAGCAGGGACCGCAGTCGTGCGGCGACCAGGACGAGGGCGAACCAGTAGACGACGCCGATGAGAACGTCCAGGATCCCCAGGAAGAGGATCGGCTGCCACAGCGGACCGTCGCCGTCGACGAACTGCGGCAGGACGCTCAGGAAGAAGAGGGCGGCCTTCGGGTTGAGGACGTTCGTGACCAGGCCTGCGGCGAAGCCGGACCGCTCCTGCCCCGCGGCGTGAGCGTCCGCCCTCCCGGCGTCTTGTGATCCCCCCGCCGCGCGGGTGTCCTCGCGCCGCCGCCTCTCGCCGGCCCGCCTGGCGGCGAGGACCGCCCGCACCCCCAGGTAGACCAGGTAGGCAGCGCCCAGGAGCTTGAGGCCGTTGTAGAGCAGGGGGGACCGGGCGGCCACGACGGCGAGTCCGAAGGCAGCGGCCAGCATGTGCACGCACAGGCCGGCTTGCGCACCCCATGCGGCGGCTCGGCCTTTCGAGGGGTCCTCGGCCGCCGCTCGCACGACCACGAGGAAGTCCGGGCCGGGGACGACGTACGCCACGAGCACCACGCCCAGGAATCCGACGACGTCGACCGACATGGGCTCTCCTGTTCGTCCGTCCTCACGCTGGCGTCCGCGCGCCCTGGATCGCCTACCCCGTCGCCGCGCGACGACGCCGTGCGCAGTCCTCGGGCAGCTGAACGGGGACCCTCGCACGCACGTTCCGTCAACGGGGTGAATCGGTCGACATCTCAGCCGACAGCCCGCTTTTCCCACTGTCGGCGATGACGGAGACTTCCGACACGCGAACGACGCGGTGAAATGGGGGGAATCGTATGGACCTTGCCCAGGCGAAGCAGGCGCTCGGTGTGCTCAGGGCGGCCGAGCCGTCGTTCGAGCCGCCCGACGAGGCGCGTGCCAAGACGCTCCTCGACCAGCCCGATGCCGTCAACCAGGGGTACTACGGCACCTGCGGCCTGACCGCGATCGTCCGCAGCTACCTGCAGCACGACCGGGCGCGCTTCGTCGAACTGCTGCGAGCGGTGTACTCCGGGACGCCGTTCAACGGCATCGCCACCGGCCGGGACGTGCTGCTGGGCCGGCGTACGGTCCAGCGGGACAACAAGGCGGCCCAGGTGAGTCAGACGACCCCGGTCCCTTACGTCCCGCTCTTCGATCTGGACTTCGTGCTGGCGCGGAGCCTCGGCAAGCTCCTGAAGATCCGCTCGCCCGAGATGTACGAGGCGCAGGCCCTGGTGTCCGAGGAGATCGCCCGGCTGTTCAACGCGAAGGAGGCCTTCCTCGACGTGTTCACCCTGGACGCCGAACACGTGGCCGCGCTCGACGCGGCGGCGGTGGACCCCGGCCTCTCCTTCGACCTGAACCTGAAGGGGTGGCGGCTCGCTCAGGTCGCGGGCTTCACCGTGGACCCGGGCAGCCTGCGGATCCACCCGCAGACGCCGGGACGTCACTGGGTGCTCGTCTTCCAGGCCGGCGGCCGGGAACGGGTTCTGCGCATCCTGCGCGCCGCGACGGGAGTCCTTCGGGTCGCCGTCGACGTCCGCAACAGCGAGTCGGCCTTCCGCGACCAGGGAGACCTCGCCCTGGACTCCGACGGCCTGCGGACGGTGCTGCAGAACGTCGCCGGCGCCTCCCGTGTCACCGTCACCCGCATCAGGCCCGACAGCCCGCAGAGCGCCGTCGACGCGGTGAACGCGGAACTGGCGGGCGGCAAGCCGTACGTGTACGGGTTCGTCCGCAGCTTCGACGACTGGGCATCGGCACAGCGCGACGCCCACCAGCGCACCTTCGGCAAGGCGGCGACACCTCCCGCGCCGATCTGGGGCCGGGGGGAGCCCGAGGGCGAGCACATCATCGCGCTGAACGGTCCGATCCGGAGGGAAGGCGGCTCGTTCGTCGTCCCCGTGTGGACCTGGGGTGCCGCGTTCGAGATCCGGGTCGCCGAGGCGCACCTGGCGGGCTACCTCCCGGTGGTGGTGCACGGCCGGATCAGCGCCTGAGTCCTGGCGCCGGCGGGCGGGAGCGCCGTCGAGCACGCACAGGGGCGGGGACCCGAGGGTTCCCGCCCCTCGGCGATCCGGAGGCCCGTGCCGGAGGCGAGGCGTTCCGAGGCGACCTCCTCCCTCGGCGGACGCAAGGGGGCCGCGTCGCGGGCGGGTTCGACGGGAGGGGCCGGGCCGGGCAGTCGAACGCCTTCGACTCGGCACGCATCTTGACCGTCATCCGACAAGGCTTGAAGAGTGGGAGCGCTCCCATAGTCGTTCACAGGAGAACTCCATGCGCGGAAGACGCCCTCTGCTGGCCGGGCTCGCCCTGGCCCTCGGCCTGTTGACCGGTGCCCTGCCACCCACCGCCCACGCGGAGACGGCACCGGCCCCGTCCCCGTCCCCGGCCGCCGCCGACACGTACACCTGGAAGAACGCCCGGATCGACGGCGGCGGCTTCGTCCCCGGCATCGTCTTCAACCGGTCCGAGAAGAACCTCGCCTACGCACGCACCGACATCGGCGGCGCCTACCGCTGGGAACAGGCCACGAAGTCCTGGACCCCGCTCCTCGACGCCGTCGACTGGGACCATTGGGGCCACACCGGAGTGATCGGCCTGGCCTCCGACTCCGTCGACCCCGACCGGGTCTACGCCGCCGTGGGGACGTACACCAACGACTGGGACCCGGGCAACGGAGCCGTCCTGCGCTCCACCGACAGGGGCGCGACCTGGCGGAAGGCCGACCTTCCGTTCAAACTCGGCGGCAACATGCCGGGCCGGGGCATGGGCGAGCGGCTCGCGATCGACCCGCACCGCAACAGCGTGCTGTACCTCGGCGCGCCCAGCGGCAAGGGCCTGTGGCGCTCCACCGACTCCGGCGCCACCTGGGCGCAGGTCACCTCCTTCCCCAATCCGGGGAACTTCCGGCAGGACCCGACGGACACCAGCGGCTACGACTCCGACAACCAGGGAATCGTCTGGGTCACCTTCGACGAGTCCACGGGCTCGGCCGGCGCGGCGACCCGGAACATCTACGTCGGCGTCGCCGACACCGAGAACGCCGTCTACCGCTCCACCGACGGGGGCGCCACCTGGACCCGTCTCCCCGGCCAGCCCACCGGGCACCTCGCCCACAAGGGCGTCCTCGACGCGGCGAACGGTCATCTCTACCTCGCCTACAGCGACCGGGCCGGACCCTACGACGGCGGCAAGGGCACCGTCTGGCGGTACGCCACGGCCACCGGCACCTGGACGAACATCAGCCCCGTCGCCGAGGCCGACACCCACCACGGCTTCAGCGGGCTCACCGTCGACCGGCAGAACCCCGGCACCGTCATGGTCGCCGCGTACAGCTCCTGGTGGCCCGACACCCAGTTCTTCCGCTCCACCGACAGCGGCGCGCACTGGACCAGGGCCTGGGACTACAGCTCGTACCCGACCCGCGCCAACCGCTACACGATGGACGTCTCCTCCGTCCCCTGGCTGAGCTGGGGCGCGAACCCCGCGCCGCCCGAACAGACGCCGAAGCTCGGGTGGATGACCGAGGCACTGGAGATCGACCCGTTCGACTCGAACCGGATGATGTACGGGACGGGCGCCACCGTCTACGGCACCGAGGACCTCACCAAGTGGGACACCGGTGCCGCCTTCACCATCAGGCCGATGGTGAAGGGCCTGGAGGAGACCGCCGTCAACGACCTCGCCTCCCCGCCCACCGGTGCCCCGCTGCTCAGCGCCCTCGGAGACATCGGCGGGTTCCGTCACACCGATCTGACCGCCGTGCCCCCGATGATGTACACCGGGCCGAACTTCACCTCGACCACCAGCCTGGACTTCGCCGAGACCGCGCCCGCGCGGGTCGTCCGGGCCGGGCACGCGGAGAGCGCCCCGCACATCGCCTTCTCCTCCGACAACGGCGCCACGTGGTCACCGGGCACCGACCCCGCGGGCGTCACGGGCGGCGGCACGGTCGCGGCGTCGGCCGACGGCAGCCGCTACGTCTGGAGCCCCGAAGGCACGGCCGGAGTCCAGACCGGCACGGGCGGCTCCGGCCCCTGGACCGCCGCCACCGGCATCCCCGCGGGCGCGGTCGTCGAGTCGGACCGGGTGGACCCCCGGCGCTTCTACGGTTTCAAGGCCGGGACCTTCTACGAGAGCACGGACGGCGGCGTGTCCTTCACCACGCGGGCCACCAACCTCCCGGTCAAGGGCGACGTCCGCTTCAAAGCGGTCCCGGGCACCGCCGCCGACCTCTGGCTCGCGGGCGGCTCCACGGACTCCGCCTACGGCCTGTGGCACTCCACGGACGGCGGTGCGCACTGGAGCCGGATCGGCGGCGTCGAGCAGGCCGACACCATCGGCTTCGGCAAGGCCGCGCCCGGAGCCGCTTACCAGACGCTCTACACCAGCGCGAAGATCGGCGGCGTCCGCGGCATCTTCCGCTCCACCGACGCCGGCGCGAGCTGGGTGCGGATCAACGACGACGCGCACCAGTGGGGCTGGACGGGCGCGGCGATCACCGGAGACCCGCGCGTGTACGGGCGGGTGTACGTGGCCACGAACGGGCGGGGCGTCATCTACGGCGACACGACAGGGGTGACGGACCCCACCGACCCGACGGACCCCACCGACCCGCCTGCGCCTTCGGGTGCCTGCTCCACCACGTACAAGATCACCAACCAGTGGTCCGGCGGCTTCCAGGCGGACGTGACCCTCACCAACACCGGCACGACCGCCTGGACCGGCTGGTCCCTCGGCTGGACCTTCCCCAACGGACAGAGCGTCACCCAGATGTGGAACGCCACTCCCGGCCGGGCCGGGACGGCGGTCACCGCGTCGAGCCTCGGCTGGAACGGGGGAGTGCGGCCCGGCGGCTCGGTCTCCTTCGGCTTCACCGGATCCTGGTCGGGGACGAACGGCGCCCCGACCGCCTTCACCCTGGGAGGTGCGTCGTGTTCCGTCTCCTGACAAGCGCGATGCTCGCCGCGACGGTGGCCGTCCTGCCCCTCCTGGCCGACGGACCGGTCCTGCGCGACCTCGCGGACACCCGCGGCATCACGTACGGCACGGCCGTGACCGCCTCCAAGCTGACCGGCGCGTACGGTGAGTTGGCCGGTGAGCAGTTCGGCGCCCTCACCCCCGGCAACGAGATGAAATGGGAGTCCGTCGAGCCCACCCGGGGCTCCTACTCCTGGTCCGGCGCGGACCGGGTCGTCGACTTCGCCGAGGCGCACGGGCAGAAGGTGCGCGGCCACACCCTGGTCTGGCACAGCCAGCTGCCGTCCTGGCTGACGGGCGGAGGGTTCCCCGCCGCCGAGCTGCGGACCCTGATGACCGACCACATCGCCGCCGAAGCGGGCCGCTACAAGGGTCGCGTCGACTACTGGGACGTGGTCAACGAGCCTCTCGACGAGGACGGTTCACTGCGCCGGTCGCTCTGGTACGAGCAGCTCGGCGAGTCGTACATCGCCGACGCCTTCCGCGCGGCCCGGGCCGCCGACCCGGACGCGAAGCTCTACGTCAACGACTACAACACCGACGGACTGGGCGCCAAGAGCGACGGGCTCTACGCGCTGGTCAAGCGGCTGATCGCCCAGGGCGTCCCGATCGACGGCGTCGGCTTCCAGGCCCATCTGATCATCGGCCAGGTGCCCGCCACCCTGGAGGCGAACCTGAAGCGCTTCGCCGACCTCGGCCTGGACGTCGCGGTCACGGAGCTCGACATCCGGATGGCGCTTCCCGTCACCGACGCCGGACTCGCCCAGCAGAAGGCCGAATTCGCGAGAGTCACCACGGCCTGCCTGGCCGTGGCGCGGTGCGTGGGCGTGACCGTCTGGGGCTTCGCCGACTCCGACTCCTGGATCCCGGACACCTTCCCCGGCCAGGGCGCGGCGACCCCGTACGACGAGAACTACGTGCCGAAGCCTGCGTACACCGGCATCGCGGAGGCGCTCGGCTGGACCGGAGGGGGCGATCCGCCCCCGGCCGGCTCGTCCTGCTCGGTGACGCACACGGTGCAGAACGAGTGGGGCAGCGGGTTCACCGCCGCACTCACCGTCCGCAACACCGGTACGGCGCCGCTCGACGGGTGGAAAGTGACCTGGGAGTACGGGGCGGGCCAGCGGGTCACCCAGGCATGGAACGCCACGGTCACCCAGTCCGCCGCCCGGGTCACGGCCGTGAACGCCGCGTACAACGCCGCCGTCCCGACCGGAGGTTCGGTGACCTTCGGACTCAACGGAAGCCGGTCGGGGACGAACCCGCCCCCGACCGGACTCCTCTGTACTACGGGGTCGTGATCAGCGGCCGCGGCGCCGTCCGCATTCCGCTCCCGATGTGGAAGCCCGGGTGCGGAGGCTGGTTGTAGGCGGTGTTCTGCCAGGCGAGCCCGGTGCGGTACATGGTGTCGTGCAGCAGGGTCGTGATCCGTGTCCCGGTCTCGAACGGCGTCGAGTAGATCCGCAGCGCGGTGTTGTCGCTCGTGCGCCACACCACCTCCTCACGCCAGTCGCCGAGGATGTCGCCCGACAGGGCGGGCGTGGCCTTCGTACCGTTGTTGGAGGCCACGCCCGCGCCGGTGAGGAGCCGGGTGTCGCCGCCCGTCCCGTACTTGTCGACGCGGGTGCCGTCGAGGAGTTCGCGGGTGGTGTCGCCGTCCCACCAGCTCAGGAAGTTCGCGGACGAGGGCTCGCGTCCCTTGGCGGCCCCGGCCTCGTCCCGTATCGAGGTGTCGGAGGAGGACCACACCTCCGCGCCGTCGTTCCCGGAGTGGATGTCCCCGGCGACCCCCCGCCCGTTGTCGCAGCAGGCGCCGAGCTGCCAGCGCACGGTGCCGTTCGCGGGGTCGACGTAGAGCGCGGCGGGCTGCGAGGTGGACTCGGACACCTTGAAGTACTCGAGGCCCGCCCTGCCCGGGTCGAGGTCGCCGAGGTGCTGGGCGTCACCGTGCCCGGTCCGGGTGGTCCACAGACCGCTGCCGTTGTCGTCGACGGCCATCGACCCGTAGACGATCTCGTCCCTGCCGTCGGCGTCCACATCGCCGACGGACAGACTGTGCGAGCCCTGACCGTCGTATCCCCTGCCGGCGTTCGTGGAACTCGACGAGTCGAAGGTCCAGCGGCGGGTGAACTGCCCGCCGCGCCAGTCCCATGCGGCGATCACGGACCGCGTGTAATACCCCCGCGCCATGATCAGCGAGGGCCGCGCTCCGTCCAGGTACGCGGTGCCGGCGAGGAAGCGGTCGACTCGATTTCCGTAGCCGTCGCCCCACGAGGAGACGGTGCCGCGCGCCGGGACGTAGCCGGTGGTGCCCAGCGCGGCCCCGGTCCGCCCGTCGAACATGGTCAGGTACTCGGGCCCCGCCAGCACGTACCCGCTGCTGTTGCGGTGGTCCGCCGAGGCGCTGCCGACCACCGTGCCGCGCCCGTCGACGGTGCCGTCGGCGGTCTTCATCGCGACCTCGGCCCGGCCGTCGCCGTCGTAGTCGTACACCTGGAACTGGGTGTAGTGCGCCCCCGAGCGGATGTTGCGGCCGAGGTCGATCCGCCACAGCCGCGTCCCGTCGAGCCTGATGCCGTCGACGATCGTGTTGCCGGTGTATCCGGCCTGCGAGTTGTCCTTGGCGTTGGTCGGCTGCCACTTCAGGACGAAGTCCAGGGCGCCGTCCCCGTCGAGGTCGCCGACGGACGCGTCGTTCGCCTCGTAGGTGTACGCCACCCCGTCGGGCGTCGTCCCGCCGGCCGGGGCGCTGATCGGCACGTCCTTGTATCCGGCGCGGAACTGGACGGCGTGCACCGAGTCGGCCTGCTCGACCCCGCCGACCACGGCGCGGACGGTGTAGTCGGCGTGGCTGGGCGCACCGGCGTGGAAGTAGTTGGTGGACGCGGTCACGGGCGAGGCGTTCACCTTCGTACCGGCCCGGTACACGTTGAAGGCGACGCCGTCCGGATCGGTACCCAGCCAGCGCCAGCTCACCAGGTTGCCGGTCCCGGTGTGGACGCTGACGACGCCCCGGTCGAGTCGCTCCGCCTGCCGGGCGACGGCTGCGGACGCGCTCCCGGCGGTGGCGGTGAGCCCGGCGACGGCGACGACCCCGGCGCACAGGGCGGCGAGCAGGGCGCGAGGCCGGTACGGGTGGGGGTGCGGGTGCGGGTGCTGCACGATTCCTCCTGGGGGAAGAGAGCGTTGCGTACCTCACAGTGGTCGCCGGTCCGGGTTTGGTTGCCCGGCATGAGCGTGGCCTCGGTTCATCGCGCGGAGGCTCCGCCTCCGCGCTGGTGATCGGCGCGGTGGGGCGGCCACTGCGGCCGGCCTCCGGCCGGGAGCGCCTGGCCTCGCCGAGGGGGACGACCGCGCCTCCCGGCCGTGGCCCGCTGTGCGTGGGTCACGCCGCCCCGCGGAATGTGTGTAGAGTGGCGTTACCGACGCGGGGTGGAGCAGCTCGGTAGCTCGCTGGGCTCATAACCCAGAGGTCGCAGGTTCAAATCCTGTCCCCGCTACGAAAAGGAAGGGGCCCGGCACAAGCCGGGCCCCTTTCGCGTTCCCGTGGCCGCGTCCGGCCGTGTGCGCCGTGAGCGGGGGGCGCCGGACGTCGAGGGCAGAGGGTTTGCTCCCGATTCCGAGCGGTCACGGATGCAGCGATGAGTCTCGGCGGCCCGGAGAGTCTCACCACCGTTGCCGACAACACAGGAGGAACACGTGGCTCAGCTGCTGAGAGTCCAGAACTTCAACGTCTCGAGCGACGGGATCGGCGCCGGTGAGGACCAGAGCCTCGAGAGTCCGTTCGGCCGCGCCATCGACCCGTCGCAGCTGTTCGCCTGGGCCGGTGCCACGGCGAGCTGGCCCATGCGCACCGATCCCGGAGGCAGCCGGGGCCTGGACGACTACTTCACGCGCGACTACACGCGCAACATCGGCGCCGAGATCATGGGCCGCAACAAGTTCGGTCCTCAGCGCGGGCCCTGGAGTGACCACGAGTGGCTCGGCTGGTGGGGTGACGAGCCTCCGTTCCACACCCCGGTGTTCGTCCTGACGCACCACAAGCGTCCGTCGTTCACGCTCTCCGACACCACGTTCCACTTCGTCGACGGCTCTCCGGCCGCGGTCCTGGAGCAGGCGCGGGAGGCGGCGCAGGGCAAGGACGTCCGGCTCGGAGGCGGGGTGAGGACCATCCGGGAGTTCCTGGACGCCGACCTCGTCGACACCCTGCACGTGGCGGTCTCGCCCGTGAAACTGGGGTCCGGGCTACGGCTCTGGGAGTCACCCGATGAGCTGCTCGACCGGTTCCACCTGGAGGTCGTGCCCAGCCCGAGTGGCGTGACGCACCACCTGTTCTGGCGCAAGTGACCGGACCCCGGGCCGGCGCCGGAAGGCGGCGTGCCTGCCTGCCTCATGGCTCTGTATCCCGCAGGGCGTGCGGACTGACGTGCCCGGCCGGCGGCTTTCGCCACCTGCTCCGGACGCGTTGTCGGGGGACACCGTTTCGGGGGAGCCGCCCTTGGTTCCGCATCGCGCTCGGCCGCGGCGGCGACGGTGCCGTGGGGGGCGAGGACGAGGACATCGTCGCGGGTCCTCGTCACCGGCGTCGTGCTCGCTGCGTTCGCGCACGCCAGGGCCGCTGTGGCTGCGCAGGGAAAGGTCATGGGGAATCGGAGGGCGGGGAGACGGGATGCCGCTGTTCGCCGGATTCACCACGGGGCGCGGGCGGCTCGTCCGGCGCCGGCAGCGTGACGCCGTGAGCTGTGAACGGGGCGGTGTAGGAGGCGTACTGGTCGGCCGTCAGACGGTCGCGCTTCCAGACGGCCTGTGCCGTCAGGGTCGTATGCGCGAGGGCGGCCCGAAGCCCGCCGGGACGCCCGGCTCTGAGCTCCTCGCAACGGTGGCCGAAAGCCTCACGAACCAGTTTCCTCAGGGCGCTGAACTCGGAGGCGGACAGCCCGGGGACGTCGGAGGGGCCGTACGCTCCGGAGGCCACCGCCACGGCGGTGGCCTGCCGGATCGCGTCCAGCGTTCGCTCGGGCAGCCGGGCTGCGGCGGCGACGAAGGCCGTCACGTCGGGCGGAACCATGGACATGCGCCCACCGTAGCCGGTGGGTGTGCTGTCGTGGGCGCAGCCCCCGTGCCGGCGTACGCCACGACAACGGGAAGCGGGCGGACTTCGTGGGGCCCGCCCGCCAGGGGAGCGCGGTGACCCGTGAGCCTGGAGGACGTGCGTCAGCCTTCGATGCGGACGCGCGTCGGCCGTCGATGCCGGCGGCGTGCGGGACGTGCCCCCGCGCAGGTGTGCCCCGCCCTCGAACGGGCCCCGGTGTCATCGGCTGCCGGCGCTGGGAGTGGCCAGCGGGTCCCGCGGCGCCTTCGGCTTCTCGGCCTCCAGCCGTTCGCCGACCTCGGTGAGCCGGTTGCGGCCCATGGCCTTGCGGACATCGGGGAACCACTCCTTCTCCTCTTCCTCGACGTGGTGGCGGACGTTCTCCATCAGGACGCTCATCTTCGCCTTGAACCGCTCGTCGGCCGCGTCCATGCCTTTGAGCTCGGACAGCATCCACACGACCGCGTGGTGCTCCTCGATGCTCTCCAGGATGTGGTCCGTGGTCTCCGGCGCGGCTTCCCGGGCGGCGGGGTAGAAGACCTGTTCCTCGATCCAGGCGTGGACGGTCAGCTCCTCGATGACCTGATCGGCGATCCTGCGCCGTTCGCCGGTGTCCTCGTCTCCGGTCTTCTCGAATTGCTTGAAGAGCTTCTCGACGGTCTTGTGGTCGTCACGCAGAAGCACGATCGCGTCCATAAACTTCCTCCGAACATGCGGCTCACGGGAGAGACGTCTGTGCGGACATCGCCTACCCGCGGAAAGCGATTCCTTGCCGTGGAGGCGCACCGATGCCGCCCGAGTGGACCAATCCCCTCGCTGGCCCGGACGGCGTGCGCCTGAAGGGGCCGCTGCCATGGCCCCCACGCGGGCCCTCGGACGTCGTGACCGAGCGCGGCGGCAACCGCGTACAGCCGGGGGAGGCGTGTCGTCGGTCAGGACAGGATCTCGACGTACCCGTCGGCACCGTGCACGCGGATCCGCTGGCCGTCCCGGATCAGGCGCGTGGCCTGCTCCACGCCCACGACCGCGGGCAGGCCGTACTCCCGCGCGATCACCGCGCCATGGGTCATCAGGCCGCCGACCTCCGTCACCAGGCCCGAGATGCCGACGAACAGCGGCGACCAGCTGGGATCCGTGAACGTCGTGACCAGGATGTCGCCCGCCTCCAGTTCGGCTTCCGCCATGTCGAGGACGACACGGGCCCGCCCTTCGACGGTCCCGGTGGAGACCGGCAGGCCGATCAGGGCGCCGGCCGGTGCGTCATCGCGACGGTACGCCCCGTTGATGGCCTCGCCGTCCGACGTGAGCACCCGGGGCGGGGTGAGCGCGTGGTACGAGCGGAAGTCTTCCTTGCGCTGCCGGATGAGCCGCTCGTCCACCTGCCGGGAGCGCACGACCTCGTCGAACTCCTGGAACGTGAGGTAGAAGGCGTCCTCCCTGTCGGCGAGCACGCCGGCCTGCACGAGGCGTTCGGCTTCTTCCAGGAGAGCCCGCTTGTAGAGGAAGGTACGGCAGACGATGGCGTACTTCGGGTACTCCCGATACCCGACGAAGGTGCGAACCCGGTCGATCATCCGCTTGGTCTCGTCGGCCTTCTGTGCCCCGTCCGGCAGGAACCGCAGGCGCGCCAGCACGTCCCGCTCCTTCTTCCGCGCCTCCTGCCGCCCTTGCTCGAAGCGCCTCGCGGCGGCCCCAGGCGCGAAGTTCCCGACGTGGTCGAGGAGTACGGGCACGAGCGTGGCGGGGCGCTCGCGCCAGCGCGGCCTCGTGATGTCGATCTCGCCGACGCAGCGCATGCCGTACCGGTCGAGGTAGGACTCGATGGCGTCGCGCGCCTCGGGTCCGCCCGTGACCTCGACCAGCTCGTCCAGGAAGTCGTCGTCCTCGACGTCCCGCAGGAACGCCACCACCTCCGGGAAGGGGCGGACGACGTCCGCGACGTCGAGCAGAGCCAGACCCATCTGGGAGGTGACATTGCCCGGCGCCGAGAGCGTGAGCGCATCGGCCGCGTTCTTCTCGCCGAGCCACTCCTGCAGCTTGTCGTTGAGCCACCACGTGGCCTCCATCCCCGCCATGATCGCCTGCATGCTGAGCGGATCGCCGAGGACGCGCTTGTGCTCCCGGAAGGCCTCCCGCAGGAAGTCGAAGAGCTCCGGTCCGCTCTTGCCCCGGATGTCGCGCTCCAGGGCGGCGATGGACTCCCGGCTGCGTCCGATCAGTTCGGTGACGATCGCGGGATCGGTCTCGATCGGGGCAGGCGCACCACCGGCCGGCGGCCCATCGGGAACCGCGTCCGGGAGGAGGGGCACGAAATCGTCGCGATCGAGAAGGGTCTGCAGCGCGTCCGTGATCAGCGGGTCGGACCTTCCCATGAGGCCGAGGAGATGGGCGCGGCTCGCGGGCGAGGCCAGTGCGCGGGTGGAGTCGACGAAGAGCCTTCCGCCGGCCGCGCGCATCGGCGCCATGGCGGTCAGCTGCCACATGGAAAGCCCCAGGGGCTTCATGGGGTCGGTCATCATCTGCTGGTGACCGACGGAGACGTAGACGTGTGGGTCCTGGTCACCGGCCTCGGGAACGGGGAAGAGGGTGGTGATCGGCCGGCTCTGCACGATGTGGAAGTCGTCGTCCACCAGGCACCACTCGATGTCCTGCGGACGGCCGAAGTGCCCTTCGATCCGCCGCCCTAGGTCCACGAGCCGCACGGCCTGTGCACGCGTCAGGGCCGGCCGCTCCTGTTGCCATGCCTCGATCGCCGTCTCCCGCGTACCGCCGCCCGGCAGGGCACGCACGGCGAGCCGCTTCGTGCCGATCGTCTCGGCGATGACTTCGCCGTCTCGCACTCTGAAGACGTCGGGGTTCACCAGGCCGGAGACCAGGGCTTCGCCGAGGCCGAAGCCGGCGTCCACGGTGGCGATCCTCCGGTTGCCGGTGACGGGGTCGGCGGTGAACAGGACGCCGGCCGCCTGCGGGAAGGCCATCCGCTGCACGACCACGGCCATGTGGACCGTACGGTGGTCGATTCCGTGGCGCTGACGGTAGGTCACGGCCCTCTCGGTGAAGAGCGAGGCCCAGCACCGGCTGACGTGCCGAAGGATCGCCCGCGCACCCACGACGTTCAGGTAGGTGTCCTGCTGGCCGGCGAAGGACGCTGTCGGCAGGTCTTCCGCCGTCGCGCTGGAGCGGACGGCGTAGGCCGCTTCCTCGCCGAGCCGGGCGAGCGTGCCGGTGATCGCCGCCGCGATCTCGCCCGGGACGGCGGTCTCCTCGACGATGCGGCGAATCTCCGCACTGAGCGCGCGGATCGCGTCACGGTCGTCCGGGTCCGTACGCGTCAGCTCGGCGATCCGACGCTCGAGCGCCGGATCCCCCGTCACGCTCCGCCGGAAGGCCGCGGTCGTCACGCAGAACCCGGCCGGCACGCGGACGCCGTCGATCCGCGACAGCGCGCCCAGATGCGCGCCCTTGCCGCCGACGGCCGCGGCCTGGGTCTCGTCGACCTCTCGGAGATCCCACACGTACTGCTCGGTCACTGCGTTCCCTTCGTGGCAGCGGGCTCCGCTGCCCTGCTGTGCCGTACACCGACGCGGCGCCGCAGCGGGCGCCGCCGGCTCGTCCGGCCTTCCGATCGGCCCAGGCGTCATGCGTGGTCGCGCTCTTTTCGGCAGGTCGGTCCTCTCTCGTCATCCGGTCTCCGCCCGCGCGCCGAGTGAGCGCCGTTTCCGCAGGTGGCGGACGTGATCCCGATGATTCTGCGCCCCGCCCCCGGCCTTGCCGCAAGCCCCCCGGTGCGCTATAACTTGGGAGAGGCAAGGAGAGGGATCTCCTGCCTTTTTCTTTTGCCTCGTTGCGGAACCGACGCCTTGACGTGGGCTTCGGGCGCCTCCGGGCGGGAAGCCGAGACCATCCCCGGCGGCGGTCCGGGCCGCCCCGCGGGACTCCGGTGGCTCAGAGCTCGCTCAGGCGTACGGCGAGGGCGGCGATGTCGTCGTCGAGGCGGCCTCTGGTGTAGCGGCGGAGATCGCGGTGGAGGGCCGTGAGCAGCTCGCGGGGTGGTGTCTGGGGCTGGAGGCGCATCCACGCCGTCAGCGGGAAGAACTCACCGTCGCGGGCGCGGGCCTCGGCGATGCCGTCAGTGTAGAGAAGGAGCAGGTCGTCGGGGGCGAGGCTGAAGGTGTCGATGGTGTACCGATCGCCGATCAGCTCCGCGAGACTGAGCAGTGGCGAGGGGTTGGCCGACTCGAGGACGCGGACTTTCCCGCGGTTCAGGAGCAGCGGCGGAGGATGTCCGCAGTTGAGGATGCTGATGTGCCCGCCCTCATGCGGGATTTCGACGAGAAGGGCGGTGGCGAAGCGCTCCATCGGCCCCTCGGGCGGGAAGGCGGCGTTGTAACGGGTACTGCTGGCGTCCAGCCTGCGCGCGACGTCGACCATGTCGCTCTCGCCGTAAGCCGCCTCCCGGAAGGCGTTGACGATCGCCGCTGCCGCCCCCACTGCCGGCAGTCCCTTCCCCCGTACGTCCCCGATGAGCAGCCGGACTCCGAAGGGCGTGTCGACCACCTCGTAGAAGTCTCCGCCGATGCGGGCCTCCGCCGCGGCCGCGAGGTACAGCGACTCGATCTCGACGCTGCCGAAGCGGCGTGGCATGGGGCTCAGCACGACCTGCTGCGCAGCGTCGGCGACGAGCCGCACCTGGAAGAGAGTGCGCTCCCGCTGCAGCCGGACATGGCTCCCGTACGCTGCGGCCACGGTGACCGCGATGATTCCCGCGGCGGTCCACCACGTCCCCAGGTCGGGGAAGACCATGCCGAGGCCGATCATCAGAATGAGGCAGACCGTACCGAGCAGCACGGTGGGAAGCACCGGCCACATGGCTGCCGCGAGGGCGGGCGCCGCGGGCAGGAGGCGGCTGAAGGCCAGCTCCGGCGGAGTGGCGTACGCCAGGCTGGCGATGACGACGGTCAGAAGGACCGGCGACAGCCGCACGAACCTTCCGCGGCCGTAGCGCCGACGGTGCCGCGGCCGTCCAGACTCGATCACGCTTACCACCATATCCGGGCAATAGGGGCATAGCGCTCCGATGCGCAGGGGCCTCCAGCTGTCCGGCTCCGGGGCGGGTACGTGTGCGGGGGCCCGACTCCGTCGCCGAATCGCTTCACTGCTCAACCTTTGCCAGGTGAGGGCCTGGGCCTCACGAGGCGCTGCCCGGGGCCACCCGCACGTGTGCGGCGCGCACGTCCCGGCCACTGTCCCCGCGCCGCGGCCCCGTGGCCCGAAGCGGGGCAGGGGTAGGGCCGTGTCGGTGGCGCGGCGACACGGGTCCGCGAAGCGCGGCGTACCTCAGCCGCCGCTGCCGGCGCCGCGATCGGGGGCGCTCATGTCGCCGGTCGCGGGAATGCCGTCGGCGAGCCCGTAGCGCAGATATACGGTGCCCTTCGGCCCGGCTGCCGGGGGCGCGAGGAGCGTGACGTTGGTGGGTACCGTGCCGTCGTCGAACACCTTCTTCCCCACGCCGAGCGTGAGGGGGTGCAGCCAGAGGTCGAGGCGGTCGAAGAGCTTCTCGCGCAGGAGGGTCTGCACGAGGTTCAGGCTCCCGACGACCTTCACGTTCTCATGCCGTTCGCGGACCTCACGCACCGCGGCGGCGAGGTCCGCCCCGAGCTGTGTGGACCCGGCCCACGAGAGGTCGGGCGTGCCGCGGGAGGCCACGTACTTCGGGACGCTGTTGAAGAGCGTGGCGATGTCGTCGTCCGCGCCACCCTCCTGGTGAGGCCAGTAAGCGGCGAAGATGTCGTACGTCCGCCGGCCGAGCAGGAGGGCGTCCGTGCCCTCGTACGCGGCGCTGACCTGCGCTCCGGCGGTCTCGTCCAGCAGGGGCGCCTGCCATCCGCCGAACGGGAACCCCACCGGGTCCTCGTCGGGGCCGCCGGGCGCCTGCCCGACGAGATCGAGGGTCGCGAACAGTTCGATGTGGATGAGGCCCATGGCTTGCTCCCGATGAGTAGGTCTTCCCTCAAGGGATAGACCGCCGGGTACCTGCGGACTCATCGCCGCGACCGAGCCCGCTTCCGGCCCACCCGTCGGGCCCAACCGGCCTCGGCGTCGGGCGGCGGAAGCGGGGTGCCGCGCCGGAGCGGCGGTCGGCCGGCGGGCCGCTTCCCGCTCCAGCGGCCCGGTGGGCGCATGGCCGGCGCAGTGACGGGCCTGCCGTCCATCAGGCAGAAGCCCTCGGCCGGCCCTCGGCCGTCGTCGCACGGGCCCTGCCCGGCCTTCCGGCCGGGCCGACAGGAGGGCTCGCGGCCTCGCGGCCGCTGCCTGTCAGGTGCCTACCGGGTGGCGAGCCGTTCCAGCAGCGCGGCGCTTCGGGCCAGCAACACCTGCTCCTCGGCCGTGAGTTCGGCCTCGATCGCCTGCGCGAGCCAGCCGGCCCTGCGGCTGCGCTCCGCTTCGAGCGCGGCCCGGCCGGCGTCCGACAGTTCGACCAGCGTCTTGCGGCCGTCCGTGGGGTGTGAGCGCCGTGTGACCAGGTTCTGTTCCATGAGCAGCCCCACCGCCCGGGCCATCGACTGCGGGCGTACGCGCTGGTCGGCGGCGAGATCGCTGGTGGTCATGGCGCCATCGCGGTCGAGTGCGCCCAGCACGGCGACCTGGCCCAGCGGGATGCGGTCCTCGTGGGTGACGCGTCGGGTGAGCTTGCCCATCGCGGTACGCAGTTCGGCGGCGATGGCGGCGGCTTCCGGGGTGGGCATAGGGCACTTTACCCCGTTGGTCAGCAAAGCTGTGCACCTGACCTGTACAGCGAAGCTGTGCAGCCAGACTGAACAGTAAAACTGTACAGTTTTGCTGTATGGTTTGGGTTGTCGGGCTCAGCGCCAGCGCTGTCGCAGCCAGGGGCACGACACACGACGACGCGAAGGACCTCCCATGTCCGCCATGACACCCGGAACCGTCAACGCCGCCATCGAGACCGTCATCGCCCGCCGGATCATCGACAGCCGGGGCAATCCCACCGTCGAGGTCGACGTCGTCCTGGCCGACGGGTCCATGGGGCGCGCAGCCGTCCCCTCCGGTGCGTCCACCGGCGCCCGCGAGGCCGTGGAGCTGCGCGACGGAGACTCCGCCCGCTGGCACGGCAAGGGCGTCGACCGGGCAGTGGCACACGTCAACGGAGAGATCGCGGCGTGCGTGCGCGGCCGGGACGCGTCGGACCAGGCGGGCCTGGACGCCGCACTGGCCGCCCTCGACGGGACCGCCACGAAGTCCCGGCTCGGCGCCAACGCGATCCTCGGCGTCTCCCTCGCCGTCGCCAAGGCCGCCGCCGCGGCGCACCGCCAGCCCCTCTACCGCTACCTCGGCGGCGCCGAGGCCCGTCTCCTGCCCCTGCCGATGATGAACATCGTCAACGGCGGTGCCCACGCCGACAACCCGCTGGACTTCCAGGAGTTCATGATCGCGCCCGTCGGCGCGGAGACCTTCGCCGAAGCCGTCCGCATGGGCAGCGAGGTCTTCCACACCCTGCGCCGCGATCTCCTGGCCGCCGGCCACTCCACGGGCGTGGGCGACGAAGGCGGCTTCGCGCCCGCGCTGCGCACAGCCGAGGAAGCGCTCGACTTCGTGACGACCGCCATCGAGAGCACCGGCTACCGCCCCGGCACGGACATCGGCCTGGTCATGGACCCGGCGTCGTCGGAGTTCTTCCGCGACGGGGTGTACGACTACGCCGGCGAGGGGGTACGCCGTACTCCCTCCGAGAACGCCGACTACCTCGCCACGCTCATCGACGCCTACCCGATCGTCTCCATCGAGGACCCGATGGCGGAGGACGACCTGGACGGCTGGCGGGAGCTGACCTCCCGTGTGGGCGACCGCTGCCAGCTCACCGGCGACGACGTGTTCTGCACCAACGAGACGCTGCTGCGCGAGGGCATCCGTACGGGCGTCGGCAACTCGGTCCTGGTCAAGGTCAACCAGATCGGGACCCTGACCGAGGCGCTGGCCACGGTGGCCACGGCCCATCAGGCCGGCTGGACGGCTGTCATGTCGCACCGCTCGGGAGAGACGGAGGACACCACCATCGCGGACCTGGCCGTGGCGACCGGATGCGGCCAGATCAAGACCGGCTCACTCTCCCGCTCCGACCGCACCGCGAAGTACAACCAACTGATACGGATCGAAGAGGAGTTGGGCCAAGCCGCACGCTACGCCGGCCGCTCCGCACTGCGTCGGGCCTGAACGCGCGGGGAGGGGGGCACGTGGGCCCCGAGCGCGATCGGGGGCCCGCCTCGCGTGCCGGGGCGCCGCGGCGACCGTATGCCGCTCCGGCGTAGACCTCGCGGGCGGCGGGGGCGGCCCGGTTCCGGGCGGCGGCCTCGGGACCGCCGCTCGTCGGCCGTCGCGTCTCGGGCGTGGACGGCTGCGTCACCCCGCGAGGGTGTCGGGCCGGTCGTTGCGGATGCGCAGAGGAGCGGCGCAACCCCGGCCCCTCATCTGCCGGCCGGCCGCGAAGGCGCCCGGCGGCCTCGCGCTCACGAGTGCCTTCGCCTCCGCGTCCGTCCTCGAAACGCTGCGGGCCGGTCGGCTACCGCTCCGGCGTCAACGTCACCTCGACCTCGCCCACCCGGGCCGTCCACCGCACCCCCCGGCCCACGGCGGCGCGGCCCTCGCTGAGCATCCGCTCCCGCATGATCCGTGCGGAACCCCGCAGGGCTGCCGCGCGGACACCGGTGACCACCTGGAAGTCGTCCAGTATCCGCAGTACCGACCTGTCGAACGCCTCGAGGGCTCCCTCGATGTCGTCTACGTTCCCGCTTGCCGAGGCGATGGGTGCGACCGACCAGGTCATCCGGAGAGGCATGGGTCAACTGTGCCCGGTCGCGGAGGGCCGGGCCCGGAGGTGCGCCCAACCCACTGCCGGGGCGATTCCTCGGCCCAGCCTCTCCTCAGCGGGTGAACGCGTCACTCGGCACCTGCGGCACCTCGGGGACGTGCCGCTTGCGGCCGCTGTCGAGCGCCGACGCGTTGCGGCCTTCGTACGCCAGAGCCCGTGGGCAGACGGCGGCTATGCCGCTGCGTCCCGTACGGACTTCTCGAGGAGCGTGAACGACTTGGGCGTACCGCCCGGCTGCGGCTTGCCCCCTTTGCGTCCGACGGCCCGATAACCGGCGTCGCGGTAGTACGCGTTCAGACGTGTGTTGTCGGCCAGACAGTCCAGACGCACCCATTCCCGACCCGCCTCGGCCACGCGTCGCTCCGCGGCCCGCAGCAGCTGTCGGCCTGTTCCGGGCGGGACACTGCCGTGGTCCACCATCAGCCGGTGCACATAGCCTGCGGTCGGCGGCTGCGGCCCCCAGGCGTCCTCGTCCTCCCACCACAGCTCCCAGGCCCCGACCACGCGATCGGCGACCTCCGCGAGCCACACCTCTCCGCTCCGAAGGATCCGGTGGAAGTGGTCCCTGCCCAACTCGCCGGGCCGCCACTGACCCGTGACGCCCCGGGCCAGCATCCAGCGGGCGGCATCGTCGCGCAGACGCACGACAGTGGACAGGTCGGTGGCATCGGCACGACGGAAACGCAGATCGGTCACGTGGCGATCCTCCCATGGGCGTGCAGCCTGGTTGCGGAGGGATCTGCGCAGTCCTGGGCGGAGTTCCGGAGGTGCGAGGCCCACGGATCACCGACGTCGGCGAAGTTCGCTGTGCCCCTCCGCTGCGAGGCGGCGGCCGGCGTCCCGGAGGCGCGGGTCGCTCAGTGCCTTGCCGTCGGCTTCCTGCTTCATGCCTCGGATGACCTTGAACGCTCCGCCGATCTTGCTCACGATCTGCTTCCTTCCGCTGTCCGCGTGGCTCGGGCCGGGCCGAGAGTGACCGGCACCTCCGCACGATTCCCCGCTCAAAAGCGGCAAAACATGCAAAACGGAAAAATGCCGCTGCCTTCTGAGGGTCCTGCCGGTGTCGGCCTCGGCGCCGGATCGGGGGGAGCGCTCAGTCGATACGGAAGTCGTTGCCCTCTTCTTGGTCTCCGCCATGGGCGCACCCTGCCGAGACCGACGCGCCTGGCGGCGTGGCCCACCGGTGCCGTCCCACGGGTGCGCCCGGGTGCTCGGTACGGCGCCGCGCCGGCGGAGGGCGCATGAAAGGGGCGGTGCCGGACACACGTAAGCCAACCGGCCTGACCGCAAAGGCAGTCGGGCCGTCCCAACCCTACGTGCACCGAGGAAGCGAGACGTCATGCCGCTGACATTCCGCAAGAGCTTCAGGATCCTGCCCGGTGTCCGGCTCAACATCAACCGGAAGTCGTGGTCGATCACCACCGGCGGCGGCAAGTACGGCCCCCGCCGCACCCACAGCACCACCGGACGCCGGACCACCTCGGTGGACCTGCCCGGCCCCTTCGGCTGGCGCAAGACCAGTCGCCGCGGCTGATCCGCAACGCGCGCGCCACAGCCGGAACCCCGGCCGGGGGACAGGCTTCGCATGCCTCCGGAATGCGGCGACTCCTTCGTGTACCAGAAGAGATGAGGGGGGGCGCGGCTCGCGGCTGCCGTCGCTACGAACGGAGAGGCGGCGGACCGGCCGGCCGGGGGCCGGTGGCCGGACGGCCTCCATCCAAGGTGAGTTCGCGCACGGCGGCCATGTCGCTGAACGGCAGCAGCTCCTCGCCGACGATCTGGTGCGGCTCGCTGCCCTTGCCGGCGATCAGGACGGTGTCCTCGGGCGCCGCCGCGGCCAGGGCGAACGCGATGGCCGCGCGGCGGTCGGCGATCCGCTCGAAGGCCGTGCCGGTCGCGGCGAGACCGGGGGCGATCTGATCCAGGATGGCGTCCGGATCCTCGTTGCGCGGGTTGTCCGACGTGAGGACGCACAGGTCGGAGTGGGTGCCGGCGATCCGTCCCATGTCCGCCCGCTTCGTCGTGTCCCGGTCGCCGCCGCAGCCGAAAACGGTGATCACGCGGCCTCGCGCGTAGCCGCGGATGGTGCTCAGGACCTTCTCCAGGGAATCCGGCGAATGGGCGTAGTCCACGATCACGGAGGTACCCCCCGGCGTCTCGAAGCGCTCGAACCGACCCGGAATGGGCGGCATCCGGTCCAAAGCGGTGACGAGCGCGCCCAGATCGTGACCGAGGACGTGGCAGGCGGCCAGTGTGGCGAGCGCGTTGGCCACCGAGTACCGCCCGGGGACCGGGATCGACGCCGGATACGTACGCCCGCGGTGGTGGAGGGTGAAGCGCGTGCCGGACGCGCTGACCGCGAGACCGGTCGCCCGGTAGTCCGCCGGCCCGTCGAGTGCGTACGTGGTCACCGCACCCGGCATCATCGCCACGATCCCCGCGCCCACGGGATCGTCGGCGTTGACCACCGCACGCCGGCACAGCCCCTGGAAGAGGCGGAGCTTGGCGTCCCGGTAGTCCGCCATCGTCCCGTGGTCGTCGAGGTGATCCTGGGTCAGGTTGGTGAAGACCCCGACATCGATGAACGTTCGGTCCACCCGGTGGGTCAGCAGGCCCATGGACGTGGCCTCCAGCACCACACTGCCGGTCCCGCGGTCGCGCATGTACCCCAGGACGTACTGCAGGTCGGGCGACTCCGGGGTGCTGAGAACCGATCGCGGCATCGGGATCAGCTCGTCGCCGATCCGGCTGCCGGCCGTCCCGATGACTCCCACCTTCGCGCCCTCGGAGATCCGCAGGGCAGACTCGACCATGTACGAGACGGACGTCTTGCCGTTGGTACCGGTGACCGCCACCACGTCCATCTGCCGCCCCGGTTCGCCGAAGTAGCGGGAGGCCACGACCGCGGCCGCCCTCCGGATGTCCGGCACCCGCACGGCACACGCGCCCGGCGGCCAATGCGCCACCGACGACGGTTGCGTACCGTCGACGAGTACGGCGGCCGCTCCACGGGCCAGCGCGGGGGCCACGGAGGCGGGCCCGCCCTCCCGGTGCCCGGGCACGGCGATGAACAGGCAGCCGGGTGTCACCCGGTCCACGTCGAAGGTCGTCCCCCCGGTGATCGGCGTCCTGCTCGGCTCGCCCTGGAGTACGTGGTGCTCCTGACCGGCCAGCAACTCGCTCAGCTTCATGGGATCCCTTCGAGGTGGCTCGGCCCGGTCGTGCGGCCATAGCCAGGCGGCAGCGCCGGCGAGTGCCGGAGGGCTGCGGTGACGATGTGGAGCAGGGCGGAGACCGCCCGGTGGCCATCGGCCGGGCGGGCGCGCTCGGGGGAAAGGCCGGCGCACGGCATGGAAACGCGCCACGCCGGGGGAGGAGTGGCGCTAGCCGTGGCCGTGCGGCGCGGTACGGCGGATCCGAGGTGCCTCGACGTCCGGGGCCGCGGCCGGGTCGACGACGGGAGGACACCCTCCCGAGGCGGCCTGACACAGGCCCTGCCTCGTGCACCTCGTGCGACCCATGGAGCGAGTGTACGGCCGTTCCGGCGGCCCACCGACCGCCTCACCAGGGCGCTCAGAGCGGCGGAGTGCTGCGTGTGGTCTCGACCGGACCGATGGCCGGCCGCCGGAAACCGCATGGCCGGCGAGTCCTCGGCGGGGGTAGCGTCCGGTCATTCGGGCCCGTGCGTGAGCGGCCTACGTGACGAGAGCGATGGACATGACCAGTCGGCAGGCCACGACGACCCTGTGGCGCCCCACCGGCCCGAAGGAGCTGGATCTGGTTCGGGAGCTGAACTGGCGTGCCTGGCCGCCTCGGTTGCCCGAGCAGCCGATCTTCTACCCGGTCCTCAACGAGGACTACGCGATCAGGATCGCGCGGGACTGGAACGTGAGGCACGACGGCGCCGGCTTCGTCACCCGTTTCGAGGTCGAGTCGCAGTTCGTGAGCCGGTATCCCGTCCAGCAGGCGGGCGGGCGGACGATCCTCGAGCTCTGGGTACCGGCCGAGGAGCTGGACGACTTCAACGCCCACATCGTCGGCGAGATCCAGGTGGTCCACGAGTTCCGCTGAGGCGCAGAGGGGCCGGGCACGCCGGCTTCCCACGGCAACCGCGGGCACCGTACGGTGCCCGCGGTTGTTCTCCTGCGCAGGCGATGCGTTCACCCCGATGGCAGCCGGCGCCTCCGATGTCCGTGACCTCCTCCGCCCATGATCGTTACCTGCGGTGGCGGGTCTGAGGGCGGCGGCATCCCCACCCCTTCGCGTTCGGGGCGTGAGGACGACGTCGGGCTGCAACGGAGAGGAACGACGAGTGGGCGGCTGGATCAGTGTCGGTCTGGGGGCCGCGGCAGCCCTGTGCCCGTTCCCGCCGCACGGCGACGTCGCCGTGGTCATGGACCTCGCCGCCACCGGCGATCGCCTGGCCGTGTGTGCCCCGGACGCATGGGTGGACATGGGCTACGGCGAAGAGGCACCTGCGACGCCGCGCCCCGCGTGCACCCCGCCGTCCCTCTCGTCCCCCGAGCCGTCCCCACCCGAGCCGATCTCCACGGCTCCGACGGCAGCGCAGCCGGCACCCACCGCACCGGCACCCACCGCACCGGCACTCTCCGCACCGGCACCCACCCCGCCGGAGCCCGTCGCCCCGGCGCCCCCCGCTCCCGGGCCGACGGTGCCGCCGGCAGCGAGCGAGATGCCGTCGGCCCCAGCGGTGCCGCCGTCGTCGCACCCCGCGAAGGCGGCTCAGGCCTTCCGGTGGGTGCCGCGCTCGCAGTACACCGGAGGTCCGTCGCGTCCGGCTCCGGCCGACATCTCGATGACCATGTCCACAGTCGTGATCACGCTGCCGGCCGTGCTGGCCGCGGCCGCCCTGCGGCCGGGGTCCCGCCGCCGACGCGCCTGACCGTCCTCGCCCCGAAGCGGCCGGCTCTCCATGGCCGGCCCACCCCGTCCACACCGTCTCGTTCACGTCGCATCGCTCGTCCTGGAGTCGTACAAATGCCGGAATGGCTCGTCTACACCCTGGCCTCGGTCCTGGTCTGCGTTCTCGTCGTCACGGCGACCGTCGTGCGCCACCGACGCGTAGCGGTCGATGAGGACACGTCACAAACCCCGGACGTACTGGAATACATGGTCATGATGGTCGGCGTCGTCTACGCCATCGTGCTGGGCCTGGCCATCGCCGGCGTGTGGGAGGCCCGCAGCGCGGCCGAGGACACCGTCCAGCGCGAGGCCCAGGCCCTGTACGAGATCGACCAACGCCTGGACGTCTACCCGGCAGCCTTCCGCACGCAGATCAAGGAGCACATCGACGCCTACGCCCGGCACGCCGTCACCGCCGAATGGCCCGCCCTGAAGGACGGCACGCCCGTCGACGACACCGGTGCCGAGCTGCTGGGCCGCATCCGCAGTGACATCGCCCACCGCACCCCGGCCGACGAGCTCCAGGCACAGGCCTACCAGCCGCTCCTCGACCAGGTGGCGGCAGCGGACGACGCCCGCCACCAACGCCTGGACACCTCCGGCACCACCCTGCCCGCCGCGCTCTGGTTCGGTCTCGTCGCGGGCGCCCTGGTCACCCTCGGCCTGCTCTACACCCTGCAGATCCGCCGCTCCGCGCGCGAACTGCTGCTCGCCACCACCTTCAGCGCTCTCGTGGTATTCCTGCTCTTCCTCGTCTGGAGTTTCGACGCGCCCCTCGGCCACTCCGGAACGGACTCGGCCCAACCCCTGAGCGACCTGCTCACCACCGCGGCCTGATCGCATCCCTGCCCGGGCCCCGGCATCCCGATCCGGGTCACACGGACGACATCACCGCCGCCCGACGCCGCCACCGCACCTGGCGGACGTGCATCGGGCGGCCGTGGTGTCTCCGGCCGGCTCGTGCTTCCCCGGCTTGGACAGCGTCACTGAACGGGGATCGGCTGGGTGAGGTTCACCGGGTTGCCGTCGGGGTCCTTGATATGGGCCACGCGCTGCCCCCACGGCATGTCGTTGGCGCCGCCACCGACCGAGCCGCCCAGGGCCGTCACCCGGCCGAGCGTCTCGTCGACGTCGTCGACCTCGATGCTGAGCAGGATGCGCGGCGCCCCCCGGCGCCCCGCGTCCGCCTCGGCCACCAGCCCGAGGTCGCAGTCGCCGATGCGCAGGCCGCGGTAGAAGACCGGGCCCTCCTCCGGGACCCGGAAGGTCTCCTCGGCGCCGAACAGGGCCGTGTAGAAGCCGAGCAGGACGTCGGGGTCGGCGGTGATGATCACCGGCTGGATCGTGGACATGGCACTCCTCGCGAGAACGGTCGTGTCCTGGACAGACCGTCCGGGAACGGTGAACTCATCGGCGGGACCGCCTGAGGAAGGGTCTTGGCCCCGCTGGGCGGCGCCCGGCCGCCCCCGCCCCGGTGACCCATGCCCGTGCGGGAGCACCGGATGGGACCTACGGTGGGAGGGGATGCCGCAGGTCCAGGCAGGAGGGTCTCGTATGTCCCACCACGCGACCACGGGGATGCGAGCGGCACCCCACGCCGCCCCGGAGAAGCGCGCCCGCCTCGGCAAGGAGGCCCGGCGCCGCTCACCGCGGATGGGCCACGCCGACTACGAGCCGTCTCCGGAGAGGCCCGACCCCCTGGCGATCCTGGAGGCACAGTCCGCGGCGCGGGTGCCCGAACTCGTACCGATCCGCTACGGCAGGATGACCGAGTCCCCGTTCCGGTTCTACCGCGGGGCCGCCGCGATCATGGCCTCCGACCTGGCGGGCACCCCGCGATCCGGACTCACGGCCCAGCTGTGCGGCGACGCCCACATGCTCAACTTCCGGCTGCTCGCCTCGCCCGAGCGGTCGTTGCTGTTCGACATCAACGATTTCGACGAGACTCTTCCGGGCCCTTGGGAGTGGGACGTCAAGCGGCTCTCGGCGAGTCTCGTCATCGCGGGCCGGGCGAACGGCTTCGACGAGGCCCACCGCGCCCGCATCGTGCGGGCGACGGTCCGTTCGTACCGCGAGGCGATGATCCGCTTCGCGGGCATGCGCAACATCGACGTCTGGTACGCCAAGATCGACGCGCACCGCCTCGAGTCCCTGGCCGCGGACCGGCTCCACAAGGGTGGTCGGAAGAGACTGGCCCACGCCATGGCCAAGGCCCGCACGCGCGACAGCCTGCAGGCCTTCGCCAAGGTCGCCGCCACGGTCGACGGCAAGCCCGTGATCGCGGCGGATCCCCCGCTGCTCGTCCCGATCGGCGACCTTCTTCCGGATGTCGAACGCGGCGCCCTCGAGAACCTGTTCCGCGGCCTGATCGAGCGGTACGGCCGCACGCTGGCCTCCGACCGGCGCGCGCTGCTCGAGGACTACCGACTCGCGGACGTCGCCCGCAAGGTGGTCGGCGTCGGCAGTGTCGGCACCCGCTGCTGGATCTTCCTCCTCCTCGGCCGCGACGATCAGGATCCGCTCTTCCTGCAGGCCAAGGAGGCCGACACCTCCGTGCTCGCCGCACACGTCGGCGCGAGTCACTACCGCAACCAGGGCGAGCGGGTCGTCTCGGGCCAGCGGCTGATGCAGGCCGCGAGCGACATCTTCCTCGGCTGGGAACGGGTGGACGGGATCGACGGCAGGAAACGCGACTTCTACGTCCGGCAGTTGCGTGACTGGAAGGGCATCGCCATGCCGGAGACGATGAGCCCGAGGCGCATGGGAGCCTTCGGCGAACTGTGCGGCGTCACGCTGGCTCGCGCGCACGCGCGTTCCGGCGACCGGATCGCCATCGCCGCCTATCTGGGCACCGGTGACGTCTTCGACCGCGCCCTCGCCCTCTTCGCGGAGGCGTACGCGGACCAGAACGAGCGCGACCACCAGGCCCTGGTGGACGCCGTGCGCGCGGGCCGGCTGCCCGCGGAGCAAGTCGGGGCGGACTGACCCCAGAGCGGCTTTTGCGCCTCCGCCCGCCCGCTACCTCCGGCCGCCGCTATCTCCGGGTGCCCGCTTCGATCAGCCCCGTCTCGTACGCGGCGATCACCGCCTGGGCGCGGTCGCGGACCGCGAGCTTGGCGAAGAGGCTGGTGATGTGGTTCTTCACGGTGGACACGCTGATGTCCATGGCGTGCGCGATCTCCGCGTTGTCGAGCCCCGTGGCCATCAGCCGCCACACCTCCTGCTCGCGAGGCGTGAGATCGGCCGGCCCCACCTCGGGCGGCTGCGGAAGACTGGGAGCCACGACGTAGGCGGAGATCAGCCGGGTCAGCAGCCGGGGCGCGACCGCCGCCTCCCCGGTGTGGACCACCCGTACCGCCGCGACCAGGTCCTCGGGCGAGACGTCCTTGGGCAGGAAGCCGCAGGCGCCGGCGCGCAGCGCCGCCACCACGTACTCGTCCATGTCGAAGGTGCTCAGTGCCAGCACCCGGCACTCGGGCAGCGTCCGCGCGAGCCGTTCGGTCGCGCCGACCCCGTCCAGCACGGGCATCCGGATGTCCATCACCACGACGTCGGGGCGCAGCCGGTGCGCGAGAAGCACCGCCTCCTCGCCGTCACCCGCCTCGCCGACCACCTCGAAGTCCGGGTCGGGGGCCAGGATCAGGGCCAGTCCACGCCGCACCAGCGGCTGGTCGTCCGCGATCAGCACCCTGATCGCCTCCGTCGTCCGTGCGCTCATCGCAGCGCTCCCTCCTCGGCCTTCAGCGGCAGCCGGGCCGCCACCCGGAACCCGCCCCCGTCCAGCGGTCCGGCCTCCAGCGTGCCGCCGTGCAGAGCGACCCTCTCCCGCATCCCCATCAGGCCGTAACCGGACCCGGAGGGCGCGGCCGCCACCCCGGCCCCGTCGTCCGACACCTCCACGGCCAGCCCGTCCGTACCGTACGTCAGCCGTACGGAAGCCCGTGACCGGCCGGCGTACTTGCGCGCGTTCGTCAGCGCCTCCTGCACGATGCGGAACACGGTCAGGCCCACGCTCGGCGGCAGCGGGCGCTCCTCGCCCCGTACGTCGAGGTCGACGGGCAGCCCGGCCCGGCGGGTCTCGCCGACGATCCGAGCCAGGTCCCCGACCCCGGGCTGCGGTGCGGTGGGCGCCTCCTCGGCGTCGTCCCCCGCGCGCAGCACGTCCAGCAGCTGGCGCATCTCGCGCAACGCCATCCGCCCGGAACCCTCCAGGGTGACCAGTGCCTCCCGGGCCACGTCGGGGTCGCTCGCCAGGTTGGCCCGGGCGCCACCGGCCATCAGCTGCATGGTGGTGATGTGGTGGGCGACGATGTCGTGCAGCTCCCGGGCGATGCGGCGCCGCTCGTCCGCCACCGCACGGTCGGCGAGCAGGCGGCGGTTGGTCTCGTTCTCGCGGTCCCAGCGGTTCATCGCGGCCGCGGTGGCGAGTACGAACAGCACGTTGGCCACACTGCCGAGCACCCCCACGGTCACCGGCCACGGTGACCGTCCCACCAGCGGCATCACCGCGGAGACGAACGCGGCCGGCGTCACCACGGCCGCGCCCCGGGACCGGGCGACCGTGTAGAGCGCGACCACGGTCGTGGCCGTGAAGTGCTGACCCACCGGAACGCTCAGATTGAGCGCCAGGTCGAACAGCAGGACGGCCGCGAGCGTCCACACCGGGGCGCGGCGCCGGGCCAGCAACGGCAGTGCGGCCACCACCAGCAGCACGCAGCCGGCCGGTGGGACGTACCCGTGGTCGATCTGGCTGCCGAGCGAGAAGCTGAGCAGGTCCACGATGGCCGCGCCGACGGTGACCAGCGCGTCGTTGCGCGTCCAAGGCAGGGCGTCGTCGGACGCCCCGCGCGCGCCGTCCGGCAGGGCGTCGCCACCCGGCCCCCTCCCGGCGCCGCCGTAACGCCCTCGCCTCGTCGTCTTCGGCATGCCGTGACCCCTTCCCCCCGCGGGCGCTCCCGCCGACGGCGGCCGGTGCCCACGACCGACTGTCGTCCCGGGCCCCATTCTGGCACCGGTCGCGGCACCCTCCCCGGTACCCGGAGCCGATCGCGACCCAGGACCAGGGTCCTGGGTCGCGGCGCGCCCCGGCCCCCGCTCCCGGACACCGTCTCGTCCTGCGCTCGGACGATTCCGCCGCGTTCCGCTGATGAGCTGGAGATCAGCCGGGAGACCCCGGCGAATCACCCACCTTCGGAGGACGACACGTGATCCGCGCCCTGACCGGGTTCTCCACCCGCAACCCGTGGAAGGTCATCGCCGCCTGGGCGGTGCTGGGCCTCCTCCTGACCGTACTCGGCCAAGCCCTCCTCTACCGCGTGACCGAGCCCCAGAGCGGAGAGTTCCTGCCCGCGCAGTACGACTCGGCCGCCGCCCTGCGGATCGCCGAGGAGGAGTTCGGGGCGAAGCCCGACGGCAACGCGGTGACGGTGCTCGTCGGCCGGGCCGACGGCAAGCCCCTCTCCGCGGCGGACGAGCGGCGCGTCGGCGCCGTCGCACGGGACCTGGGCAGCCGGCGCGTCGAGATGCCCGCGCCGAAGGAGGACGACCCGCCCGCACTGCTGAGCAAGGACCACTCCCAGACTCCCGGCGTCGTTCCCGCCATGACGGCGCCGGACCGGAGCTTCGAGCTGCTGTCCGTCAGGCTGACCGGCAACTCCATGGATCCCGGCCTCCAGAGCGTGTACCGCGTCTTCCGCGACCAGGCGGAGGCGGCGTTCGAGGAGGCCGGGATGCGCACCGGCTTCACCGGCGGCCTGGCCGACCTCACGGACACCGCGGACGCTGAGAAGACCACCCAGACCGCCGTCGGCCTCGCCATGACCGGCCTGATCGTACTGATCAACATCCTGGTCTTCCGCAGCATCCTGGCGGCCTTCGTACCGCTGGTGGCGGTGGCCGTCATCGGCGGCGCGGCGGCGGGTGTCGTGGTCGGCGGCGCGGAGATCAGCGGCATCAGGCTGGACCCCTCCACGCCGAGCCTCATCGGCGTCGTGCTGGTCGGCATCGGCGTCGACTACTTCCTCTTCCTCCTCTTCCGGTTCCGCGAACAGCTGCGCTCCCGGCCGGAACAGCCCGCCCGCGAGGCGGCGGCCGAGGTCAGCGCCCGCATCGGCACGGCCATCACGTCGGCCGCCCTGACCATCGTGGCCGCCTTCGCCACCCTCGCCATCGCGACCTTCGGACAGTTCCGCGTCCTCGGGCCGGCCGTCGCCGTGTCGGTCCTCGTCATGCTCCTGGCCAGTCTCACGCTGATGCCGGCGCTGCTCGCGGCCTGCGGACGCGCGATGTTCTGGCCGTCCCGCGCCCTGAAGCGGCAGCCCTCCGAAGGTGCGGCCGGCCGCTTCGGAACCCTGGTCGCCCGCCGCCCGGTGAGCCTCGTCCTCGCCTGCGTCGCCCTGCTGGCCGCACTCTCCGCCGGACTCGTCGGCATCCGGATGGACTTCGGACAGAGCGGCGGCGATCTCGACACGCCGGCCACCGCCACCGCCGCGGAGATCTCCCGCGCCCTTCCCGCCGGGGTGTCCGACCCGGCCACCGTCTACGTCACCGCGCGGGACGGCCGCACTCTGACGGCCGACGCCATCGAGGCGCTCCCTCGCGCCCTGGGCGCGCTCGACGGCGTCGGCAGGGTCGGCGCGACGACCCTCAACGAGGACCGCACGGCCGCGCGGTTCGACCTGTACCTCACTCACGGACCCCAGACCCGGCAAGCCCGCGATCTCGTCTCCGGACCCGTCCGCGACACGATCGCCCGCGTCGCCCCCGCGGGAACCGACGCCCATGTAGGCGGCACGGCCGCGATCTTCGCCGACATCTCCACCGCCGTCGACCACGACCTGCGCATCGTCTTCCCGGTCGCGGCGGTGCTGATCGCCCTCATCCTGCTCGTCCTGCTGCGCAGCCTGCTCGCCCCCGCGATCCTCATGATCGCCGTCGGCCTCGGGTTCGCGGCCACGCTGGGCGCCTCCGCCCTGTTCTTCCAGCACCTGCTCGACGAGCCGGGCGTCAACTTCACGCTCCCGCTGGTGCTGTTCCTCTTCGTCGTCGCTCTCGGCACCGACTACAACATCCTGATCAGCGACCGCATACGCGAGGAGATGGAGCGCCCCGGACCGGCCCGCGCGGCCGTCGCCCGGGCCGTACGGCACACCGCGCCCGCGATCGCCACGGCGGGTGTCGTCCTGGCGGCCTCCTTCGGAAGCCTCGCCGTCAACACGAATCCCTCCACCCAGCAGATCGGCTTCGCGACGGCGCTCGGCATCATGCTCTCCGCGTTCGTCCTGTCCATCGTGCTGGTGCCCGCGCTGGCGGCGCTCCTCGGCCGGAGCACGTGGTGGCCGGTCCGCCCCGGCGGCACGCGGGACCGTGACCAGGCCGGCCCGCCGGCTTCCCGCCCGCGAGAGGAGCACCTCCCCGTGGGCTGAATCGTGTTGCCGAGAGTCCCGCCCGCCCTTCGGGCGGGACTCTCGGCCCCGGCGGCGGTCGGGGCCGGAGGTCCAGGAACGCGGAACATGGAGTTCCCGGTCGATCGCCGCTTGCCTCGTGGGGTCCAGGCAAGGCCACTCGGCGATGGTCCAGCAGTCCTTGCGTGGTAGGTCCGACGGCAGGCCGAGTACCGACTGCCCGGCCAGGCTCCGGGTTCGGCCCGCCTGAATCGCCCGCATCCGGCCCTAGGCCCTCGAACGCCTCCTGCCGGTGGGCAGGGTCTAGGCTGTGACCTCCGGCCACCGCGAGGTCTTCCGTCTTCGCGCACCGCTGATCAACGGTGGCCGCACCCGTCTCCACAGCGCGTCGGGTCGCGCAGCGTCTGTCCGCCGTCCCGAGTACCGGAGGGCTTGTGCAACGAGGCGAAGTCTGGTGGGTCCGGTTCGACGAGCGGAGGCTGGTCGTACTGCTGTCAGGAGACGACGCGTCCGGGATCCGGGTGATGCAGATCGTCGCTCCGGCGGGCGTCGACATCAGCGGCCTGGGCGTCGAGGTGATGGTGGGCGCCGGTGAAGGAGTGCCGTTCGAAGGCGTGCTGCGGCTCGCGCTCCCGCGTCCAGGCTTCACCCCTTGCACGTGGCTGACCACCGTGTCCCGGGACGACCTGATAGAGCGGGCGGCCGTCCTGTCCTCGGCGAAGCTCAGCGAGATCGACGACGCCCTCCGACTCGCTGGACACGTGCAGGAGCAGACCCCGGCCACGACCGCGAAGCTCAGCGAGATGAGGGACGCCCTCCGTCTCGGTGAACTCGGGTAGAGGGAGAAGGAGCCGACGGCGTCGGCGGTCCCGGCCGGATGGCCGAGGCTGTACGACTGTCGCCTCGGCTCCCTCACCACCCAGATCACGATCCACGGCTGCAGCACCACGCCGTGTGCCGAAAGTGGATCTTGAGCGTCGAATGATCACGGTTCATGGGGCGGGGAGATCTCACGGACGAAGAGTGGGCGGTGCTGGGCACCGTCCTCGTGGCCGCGATCAAGGAGTGGCTGTGATCAGCGCGTGTCCCTAAAGCTCATGGTCCTGGGCCAGCTCGTCCCAGCGAATGCTGCGAAGAGCGGGATCAGCATCCTGGCCCGACGGAATCTCCGGGGTGGCCTGGAACCAGGCCACGATGAGAGCAGAGCGGTGCAGCACTGCGTCGAGTTCGGGATCGACCGCTGTCGAGCCGAAGACACCGATGCAAGCCACGGAGGGCAGCACCTCCACGGGGCCGAAGGCGCCGGCGGTCTGATCCGGGTACGCGCGGGAGGGCGGAACGAGATGAACCGGCGCGAAGGAGAACGCATGCTCGGCCTGTCGCAGGAGGCCGCTGACCGCCATGTCGTTGATGCGCTGGCACGGATAGCCCTCCAACACCCCCCCGTAGGTCGTAGACATCCGCAGCTCGGTGAGTGCGATCGAGCGACCGGACGAGAGAGCTATGTGGCTCAGCGACATGCCGACACCCTATGCGCATGATCCGCTTCCGCTGCCCGCCCTGGGTGTAGTGATCACGACCAGTAAGCCGAGGGAGGCCACCACGCCGATACCCACGAGAAGAACCGGCAAGGCGAAGACCGTGTTCCCGGCGATCTCGAGCGGCGAGTGGCACGGCGTCCAGTCCTACGAAGCGGCCGTCGCCCTCGCATCACCCCTGACGGGGGCGTGACATCCGACGACAGGACCCATGCCCCCTGGACAGGCCCGCGGGACCTGCGGGACCCTCGGGTCCGGCCGATCGGGGGTATCCGCTCAGCCTTGCGGCGCTGCCGGTGCCTCCTTCGATTCGACGCGTCCTAACCGCCCCCGGGCCGGTCGTCAGTGCCTCGCACGCGGCCTGCCAGGCACTGCCGCCGGGGTGGAGCCGGGTATGGAGACAGGCCGCGGTGAGCCGGGCGAGGGCGGCGACACGTTCGGGGTTCTCGTCGGTGGTCTCGGCGGCGTCGTACCCGGCGATCCCGCCGAGCCCGTGCTCAGCGTCGAACAGGGTGAGCAGGGCCTTCGGCCCAGGAGCCAGGGTGTAGGGGTCCGCGTGCCAGTCCGGGCCCATGTCCGTGAGATGCCGGGAGTCCGGCACCCAGCAGAAGGGCGGCGGTGAAGCCGCCGAGCGAGTGTCCGGCGAGGGCGACCTTGCCGGGATCGACGCGTCCGGCCAGTTGCGGCACCGCGTTCTCGGTCACGTCGAGCCGGTCGAGGACGTGGGTCATGTCCTCGGCGCGGGAGCGCCAGAAGTCGGGCGCGCCAGGTGCGTCGGCGACGAGGTGTCTCAGTGCCCTGGAGGTGAGGTGCGTGGGCTGGACGACGACGAACCCATGGGCCGCCCAGAAGTGGGCGAGTGGAGCGTGGCCGTTGAGGGAGGAGAGGTTGTTCGAGGGGCCGTGGCCATGGGAGAGGAGGATGACCGGGAGGCCGGTTCCCGTCGCGGGTGCGCAGACGCGTACCCGGAGGTCCACGGGCCGTCCGGGTACGGACAGGACGACGGGGCCGAAGGACAGGACCGGGACGGGCGCGCCCAGGGCGTCGGTGCTGGTGGAGGTGGTCACGGTGGCGGGGCCTGTCGGTGACGCCTACCGCCTGCCGGTCTCCTTGGTGCCGGAGCGGACACGGCGGCCAGGAGCGGCCCGCCGGCGGCTCAGCTGAAGCGGAACGCTGCTCCATTTAGTATTCGGAGCGCTGCTCCGTCCTCGTTCACCGCCGTGTACCAGCACCAGATCGAGGCATGCGCCGAAGCCGGCCCGAACCTGCTGGAAAGCGCCGACTCCCCGCTCGACGCACTGCGCCAGTGGATCGACCTCTTCGTGGACTTCCTCGTGACCAAGCACGGACTCGCCGACGCCCTGCAGTCCGACAGCGACCGCTTCGCCGATCTCCACGCCTACTTCCTCGACCGCCTTGCTGCCGGTCTGCGCCGCGCAGTTCGACGCCGCGGTCGAAGACGGCAGCATCAGGTCCCGCATCGAGCCGTACGAGCTGATGCGCGGCATCGGCAACCTCTGCATCGGTCGGGACGACGACCCTCGTCGCCTCATCGCCCTCACGTGCGCCGCGGACGCCGCCACATGGCTCTCCCGGCCGACGGGTCCACCGCCGCGCTGTACCCGCCGCGACTTAACGATCAGCGACTCAGGACGTTTGGAAACGTCCACAGGGTGAAGACGATCGTTAACAAGGACTTTATCCACCGAGGTAGGAGGCACATCATGGGCATTCTGGCCTGGATTCTCATAGGTCTGATCGCGGGTCTCATCGCCAAGGCGCTCATGCCGGGCAAGGACCCCGGCGGCATCATCATCACCATGCTCATCGGCATCGCCGGCGGCCTGCTCGGCGGCTGGCTCGGCAAGGTGATCTTCGGTGTCGACTCGATCGACGGCTTCTTCGACATCTCCACCTGGGTGGCCGCCATCATCGGTTCCGTCATCCTCCTCGCCGTCTACCGCCTCGTCACGGGCAACAAGCGGCACCACCGACACGCCTGACCCGCGCAGTCCGCTCACAGACGGAAACGGCTCCCCCTCCTTGAGGGCGGAGCCGTTCCGCTGTTGTGCCACAGGCTGTGAAGTCGCCGCATTCCGCCCGTCGTCCCCGCGATCTCCACCGGCCTCGACGGTGCGCGCTCAGCCGTCGCGCGCACTCCCTCTGATGCGCGGTGCGACGGGCGAGGTGCTCGCCGAAGATCCGGCTCGCGGCCTTCATCAGCGACTCCGCACCCCTGATGCCGCCGCCCGGGAGCCGGCAGGCGGCGGTATGGCCCTGAGCCGGCCGCACGACGCTGCACGCCGGTGCGGCTGGGGGGCCGCATAGTCCGGACGACGGGGCCACGCGTGTCCCCGGCGGCCGGCGGAACACCGTGACGAGCCCTCGGCCCGCGCGTGCACGGCAGCACGATCGAGCCGCACTCTCGGCCCGTACGCTCAGACCGTGCGTATCGAGCCGAAATTGACCACCCGGTCCGCTTCCTCCAGCACCTGTGCGGCCACCCGCTTGACCTCCGCGGGCACGTCCCCGCGCTCCCGGACGAGTGTCGCGTAGATCGGAGCGTCGCCTGTCGGCCGGCCCGTATGGTCGTACTGGTTCACTGCGTGGTCCTCCCTGTGGCGGAATCGGCTAGCGAGTCTACGGGTCCCGGACGCGCCTGGGCCGTGCGGGTTGGTCGTACGGAACCCACCTCCGCTGCCGGGCAGGCCGGCGCCGGCACCGGACCAGGGTGCCCTGCATGCCGACCCGCGCGCGTACAGCCGACGCGAGGTTTCTCAGCTGTAGTAGTCGATCTTCTCGTCGAGGACCTGCATGGCCCGGCGCAACGCTGCCACCCGCTCCTCCAGGCCGGCACGCCGCTCGCGGAGGAAGGCCACCCGGTCCTGCGGAGGGTGGTCGGCGCGCAGAATGGCGACGAAATCCCGCAGGTCCGCGATGCCCAGGCCGGCCTCGCGGAAGCACGTGACCAGGCCGATCCAGAAGACGTCGTCCTCGGTGTACTCCCTGCGCCCGCCGGCGGAGCGCCGTATCGGGCCGATGAGCCCCTCGCGTTCGTAATAGCGCAGCGTGTCGATGGAGACACCGGTGCGGTCGGCGGCCGCCGCCGGAGTGAGGCTGGTCATCATGCTCCTTCGCGTCACCGCCTACCGCGCTTCGGCGAAGCGCGCCATGTGCTCGTCACCGAGCCGCACACGCCGTGCGGCGAGTGCCTCCTCGATCTGCTCCACCCGGCTCACTCCGACGATGGGATCGATCCCCTGCCGCATCAGCCACGCGAGGACGACCTGATTCCTCGTGGCCGCGACCTCGCCGGCGACCTCGTCCAGGACCGAGAGCACCTGGGTGGTCCCCGGGTGATCATAGGACCGTGGAAGCGGCTTGTCCGCGCGCACGTACGAACCCCACATCAGCGAGCTGTACGACCACACGGCCAGCCCCTCCGACCGCGCGAGGTCCAAGTCCTCGGCGGTGAGCATGCGGTGGCCGGCCTCCGCGAGGGGGGTGTCCGGGCGCGTCTGGACGAGGGAGTGGCGCAGCTGCAGAGCCGTCCACGGTTCCACGCGCCGCTCCCTGGCGAGCGACCGGGCGCGCTCGACGCGCCAGGCGGCATGGTTCGCGGCCCCGACCCGCAGGGCCACTCCCTGCGAGACCAGCTCGCCGAAGGCTCCGACCGTTTCCTCCAGCGGCACCGTGCGGTCCTCGGCGTGCGCCCAGAGCAGGTCGATGTGATCCACGCCAAGGCGGTCCAGACTCTCCTTCACACCGGCCTGGATGGCGTGGGCGGAAAGCCCCTCGGCGCTGGCCGGCCAGGAGTGGGGGATGAGCGGGTTCTGCCGGACCTTCGTCGCGATCCGGACCGCGTCGCGTGCGCCCGGGCGTGCCTGGAGCCATGCCCCGATGACGCGCTCGCTGGCGCCGCCGACGCCACTGGGGTCGGCCCAGAAGGAGTAGCAATTGGCGGTGTCGAGCCACACTCCGCCGGCGGCGACGAAGGAGTCAAGGATCGCGAAGGACGCGTCGCGGTCGACGTGGGTGCCGAAGCCCATCGTCCCGAGGACGATCTGAGGGTCAGTGATGTTCATGCCGCTCATGTTCGGACCTGGAGCGCGCTCCAGATCAAGAGAGTGCGGCGAAAGATGCGCCTCCGGCTGAGAACCGGCGAACGGCGATCGGTTCCCCCGTACTGCCGTGACCGTGGACGCGAGACGTTCCGGGACGCCCGCGGGCTCGCTGCGCTCTGCTCTCAAGGGCTCTCACCGTAGGACCGCCGTCACGGGCGAGCGCGAGGCTAGTACCAGAAGGCTTTGACGACGGCGCGGTGTGCGTGGGCCGCGTGGCCGTAGAAGTCCCGAAGGCCGGTGTGGTGGGCGAGGTAGTTCTGCTTGGCCGCACCTTCCGGATCCTTCCACTGAGCGTACGGCGCACTGAGCCTGCTCCCCTCCACCTGCCAGAGAGCTTCGAAGGAGGCCCCCGCGAGCAGCTCCGCGACCGCGGTGACCTGGGCAGGAGAGAGGATGACGAACGGCGGTTGGTGGTCGGTGCGGGCGGGAACGATCCTGCCTCCGTAGATCGGCAGATCCCATGACGAAGCCTCGCCGCCGCGCGTGGGACCCGCCAGGTAGGAGTCGTTGAGGGGGCCGAAGTCCTTGGCGATGGATCCCGCGATGCCTGCCGCGTATTCGGTTTCGTGGTTGTGCCAGGCCGCGCTCATGAACTCCTCCAGCGAGGCGTGGTCGTCTCGGACCTCATCTTCCGCCACAGCTCGAAGGTGAAGATGAAAGCTCATGTTCCGGTCTCCTCGTGACTGCCTGGCTCGATCTTGCATGACGGTCTGTCGGTGTTGTCGGCGACGGGCCGATTCGCCGTCGCGGCGTGGCCGCAGGTACGCAGGTGCTCGGCTGTCGCGTCGAGGAGCACCGGGTCGTCCGCCTCCCGGATCGAGGCCCACTCGGCAGAACGGGACGCCGGCACCGGTGAAGGGTGGGGATGTGGCGGGCCCCGACGTCGTGGTCCCAGCCGCGGAGACGGCTGCGGGGGTGCTCGGCGCTGCGGGACGGGGAACGCCGCTAGGCGATGCCGCCGTTGCTCATGAGTAGTTGGCCATTGATCCATCCGCCCTCCCCGGAGCACAGGAAGTCCACGAGGTGCGCGGTGTCCTGCGGAGTGCCCAGGCGGCCGAGTGGGGTCTGGCGGAGGCAGTGCTGCCGTACGTCCTCGGACATCCAGCCCGTGTCGATCGGGCCGGGATTGACGGCGTTCGCTGTCACGCCCAGGTGGGCCAGTTCGCGCGCGGCGGCCAGGGTGATGCGGTCCAGCGCCCCCTTACTCGCGCCGTAGGGCAGGTTGCCCACGGTGTGATCGCTGGTGAGGCTGATGATCCGACCGGTTCCCGGATCCGCGGCGAGGCGGCGTCCGAACTCGCGGATGAGCAGCCAGGGCGCGCGGGCGTTGACGGCGAAGTGCCGGTCGAAACTCTCGACGGAGGTGTCGAACAGTCCGGAGTCGACGGACTCGCAATGGCACATCACCAGAGCGGTGACGCTTCCCAGTCGCTGTTCGACCTCGTCGAAGACGCGTCCCGGGGTGTCCGGGTCGGTGAGGTCCGCCTCGATGGCCGCGGTGGACGCACCGCGGTCGGACAGGGATCGGCTGATCGCCTCGGTCGCGCCGGGCTCCCTGCCCCACGTCATGCGGTCGTCGTAGGGCGCCCAGTGGGTGAAGGCGATGTCCCAGCCCGAGGCCGCCAGTCGGCGGGCGATACCGGCGCCGATGCCGACGCTCCTGCCCACACCGGTGACCAGGGCGATCGGGCGGGCGCCGGGGGAAGGCCGGCCAGGGGAGGGGTGCTTCCGATCGCTGCTCGTCACGGTCCGGAATCGTTCACGACCGGCGCCGGAGCGTCAATCGCTTTTCCCGGGCGCCGGGGAGACGTGCGCCCGGATCGGTACGGGCGCGGTCCCACTGCCGCACCCCCGTGCCGCGAACGGCCCGGGGAGCGAGCAACTCGGCCCCGACTACGGGCCGGTGAGCGCGCGGCGGCAGCGGAGGCGCCCGCGGTGTCTCAGGAGGTGGCCGGGAGGGGGGCGTCGAACGGGTCGTGATGGATGCGATCCGGCGACGTGCCGTGGTGGGTGAGCGACTGCCGGGCCGACGCGACCATGGCGGCCGGGCCACTGAGGAAGACGTCGTGCTGGTACCAGGGTCCGTACTCGGCCAGCACGTCCGGCAGGGACCCCCGGATCCCGGGGACGTACTCGTCGGACACCGCTCCCCTGACGGTCAGCCAGTGATGCCGCTGAGCCATGCGCAGCATGTCGTCCACTCCGTACAGCTCGGCACCGGTGCGGGCCCCGAGGAAGAGGTTCACCTGGTGCCGGCCGCCGCGCCGAGCGACCTCCTCGAGGAGCGCGCGGATCGGGGCGAGGCCCGTACCGCCGGCCACGAAGAGCAGGTCGCTGTGAACGGCGGCGTCCAGCACCATCTCGCCCATCGGCGCGCCGAGGTGGACCACGTCACCCACCGCGGCACGGTGCACCAGTGCGTTGCTGACCGAGCCACCCGGCACCGCACGGATGTGGAAGGTGAGGGTGCCGTCCTCGCGTGACGCGTTGGCGGGGGAGTAGGGGCGCCACTGCCTGGGATGCCAGGGCGTCTCGATGCTCGCGTACTGACCGGCGGCGTGCTCGTACGGTGCGTGGGGCTGAAGAGTGACCTCGGCGATGCCGGGTCCACGGGGAGCGCGGTGCACGATCGTGGCGGCCCAGACGGCTGGCCGTACCTCCGCGTCCTGCTCGGCGGCGCTGATCATGACGTCGGCGACCACTCCGTACGCCTTGGTCCACGCGGCGGCGATGTCGTCGGTCCAGGCGGGGCCGGCGTAGCGGGCCAGAGCAGCGAGAAGGCATTCGCCGACGGCGGGGAAGTGCGCCCGGAGGGTGCCGTACTTACGGTGGTCACGCCCGAGGTGTCCGCAGAAGCGGACCAGACTCTCCGGATGGTCGACCAGGTCGACGATGCGGAGCAGAGCACGCAAGAGGCGGTCGCGTTGGGCGTCCATCCCCTGCGGGAACATCGGCCGTACCTCGGGATGACGCGTGAAGAGGATCGCGTAGAAGTAGACCGTCATGTCCGCGGCGAGCGGCTCGACCACCGACACGGAGGCGCGTATGAGCGCCGTCTCGTGGGCGGACAGAGGCGCCTGGGTGACCTCTGACCCGGCAGTCCGCGCGGCGGGGGTGGTCGCCGAGTCGTCCTGGCAGGGGTCCGCGGGCATGGGGCCCGGGCGTCTGATCCGGAACCTCAAGGGGCCAGAGCTCCGGCGCCGGGTATGCCCGATGGCCGTGCCCGGGTGCGCCGTCGCATGGAGGACTTGACGGAACAGCGCCCGGGGCGGGAGCGGCGAGCGGCGACTTCACTGGCAGGCATAGGTCCTCGAGAGGGAAGCACGGAAGCGGATTAGTCGGCTCCGGACGCTACCCGATCGGGTGGGTGACTCAGAAGTAGCCAAAGGGCGTGACGGCCCGGCGGGCCGTCTGTCCGCGCTGCCTGTCCCGCCCGCGGTCGTGCGCGCGTCTGCCTGAGGTTGCGGGGGTGGTGCGGCGTTTGCCGGGGGCTGAGGGGGTGGTGCGGGCGTCTGCCGGACCTGGTGGGGGTAGGCCGCGCGTCTGTGGGGGGTTGCGGGGGTGCCACGCCTGCTCGCTCGGGCCGGAGCCGGTCGTGACTCCGGCTTCCGCGCTCCGGCCTCTGCGCTCCCGCTTTCGCGCTCCGGCCTCTGATCGCTCAGCGCCGCGCTGCTTCAGGCTCCCGGGCGGCAGGCGGCTCGCCGTCGGCGGAGTCCGGTTTCACTGGTGCGGTTCGGGGGGCTGCTTGTGGCGGTGGTAGTACCGGGCGACGCGAGCACGGTTGCCGCAGCGGTCGGGCGAGCACCAGCGCCGGCGAGGGTGGGCGGGGAGGAAGAGCATCACGCAGTCGTCGGCCTCGCACTGTCGGAGCTTCGCGATGTTCGGGTCGGCGAGCAGCTCGGCGGTGGCTTCGGCGAGTAGGGCGGCGAGTCGGAGGCCGAGCGGGCCGGTACGACGGTATGGCGCCGTCACCCTCTCACCATCCCAGACCGGTTCGCGTACGGCGGGCGCGGCCCGCTGCGCGTCGGTGAGGGCGCGCAGGTCGGCGGCAGAGGGTTCCTGCCCGTGGAGCACGGCCTGGACGGCGGCCTCGACGTGGGTCCGTACGGCCTGGACGGCGGCGAGGTCGGCCTCCGTAGGCGCGTCGCCACCCGTTTCCGGACCGAGCCGGGCCTCCTGAAGCGCGAGCCAGAGGGCCAGTCTGTGCGGCGTGTCGAGCAGGTCGGTGGGGCCGTGGGCGCTCATGGGGCGGGTGTTGACGAGGTCGAGGGCCAGTGGCTCGCCGGTCAGCGGTTCGCTCTCACGCATGCGCTAACGGTACACGGCCTGCTTGACGCATTAGAACCCCATCGGGCAGCCTCTAATGCATAAACCTTCCAAGGAGGCATGTGAAATGACGGGTTCTGCTGCCCTCTCGCGGGTGTCGGTTCCGGCCCGCGTCACCCACCGCTCCATCGAGGTCGACGGCGTCGAGGTCTTCTACAGGGAGTCACTGCCGGAACGTTCCGACGCTCCGCTTCTGCTGCTCCTGCACGGTTTCCCGTCCGCCTCGCACCAGTTCCGGCGCCTGATCGACAGCCTGGGCGCGCACTACCGGCTGATCGCCCCCGACTACCCCGGGTTCGGACACACGCGCACCCCTGAAGGCTTCACCTACTCCTTCGAGCGCCTGGCCGACATCGTCGAAGGCTTCACCGAGCGGCTCGGGCTGACCCGCTACGCGATGTACCTCTTCGACTTCGGCGCGCCGGTCGGCTTCCGCCTGGCACTGCGCCATCCCGAGCGGGTCACCGGCCTCGTGGTGCAGAACGGCAACGCCTACGCGGAGGGCCTGTCGGACGCCGCCCGCGACTTCACCGCGCTCACCCCGGACACCCCCGGCGCCGAGAGCAGGATCCTCGATCTGTTCACCCTGGCGGCCACCCGAGGACAGTACGAAGGCGGTACCGCCGACCCCACGCTGGTCGCACCGGAAGGATGGCTGCTCGACCAGTACTTCCTCGACCAGCGCGGCCGCAAGCAGGCCCAACTCGCCCTCGCCTACGACTACAAGAGCAACGTCGCCGCCTACCCCGACTGGCAGGCCTGGCTGCGCGAACACCGCCCGCCCACCCTCATCACCTGGGGTACCGGCGACCCCTTCTTCACCACACCCGGCGCCCGGGCCTACCTGCGCGACGTGCCCGACGCCGAACTCCACCTCTTCCCTACGGGCCACTTCGCCCTGGAAGACCACCTCCCCGACGTCGCCCCGCTCATCGCCGGCTTCCTCGACCGCGTGGGGGAGTGAAGGGCAAGACCGGAATCGCCGCTGCGCAAAGGGCCTCCGGAGGAGGGCAGGCGACGCCCGGTCGGTCTGCTGCGGCTGAACCGGCCGGCAGCCCCGGCACCGTGCCCCTCGGTCTTCGTCCGTGGGGACGGGTCGGTGCCCTTCGCGTGCTGTGGCTGATGGGAGCCTGGCCGTGATCCGGCTGCTCATCTCCGCCCGCCGAGGACGCCTCCGCGACGGTGAGGGTCGATACGGGGAGCCAGGTGCCGACGGCGGTAGCGCTAGAGCGTGTCTCTTTGGTCGATTGGTCAGTTGATCGGATGTGTCCGTTCGGTT